>CAVEGL010000023.1:6317-6832 GCA_963615165.1 bacterium
CAACACCTTCTTCACCGCACCACTAGCAAAATGCCCCTTCAAATCTTGCCTTGTCTTAAATTTACCGGTACAATCAATCACATAATCCGCCGTCCAAGGAATTTCCTCTGGCGTCTCCCCGTTAAAAATATCCACATGCTGTCCATTCACCACAATTCCGGTCTCATCAAGCTGTACTTCCCCAGGAAATGGCCCCAAAACCGGGTCGCGCTTCACCAGCTTGACCATTTCTTTGGGATTTCCCTTTTTCCCATGCTGATTTATCGCCACCAACCGAAAACGCGAATCATTCGCTAAAGCATAAAAAACATTTCGCCCTATCCTGCCAAACCCATTAATGCCCACCGTAATTACAGAATTTTTTCCTTCTTTGGTCATTTTGCCTCCATTTTTAATTAGAAATAGCCAAGTCGCAACCTAGCCCATTTCATTTCCAATCATACCGCCTTTTACCCTAAAAGTAAAGTATTTGTTTCTCAAACTAACGCAATTTATCAAACCTCCACCCCTAGCGC
>CAVEGL010000023.1:6842-7211 GCA_963615165.1 bacterium
CGCCAACCCATTCACCCCCAAGCACCAAGTATCAACAATACCCAGGACGCTTCAATAACCGGAACATTTCCTGCTTATAAGCCTCCACCCCAGGCTGATCAAACGGGTCAACCTGCAACAAACTGGCAGAAATAGCACAAGCATACATAAAGAAATACATCAAAGCCCCTAGCGTCCGCTCCGAAAGTTGCGGAGCAATAATCTCATGCACCGGAATCCCACCCGCACGATGCGCATTGATCGTCGCTTCCATCGCACGACCGTTAATATAGGCCAGCGTCTTCCCCTCCAAATAACCCAGCCCATCCTTACTAAACTCCTCAACCGGAATCACAACCTGATTAATCCGCGACGAAGAAAATTTAATAA
>CAVEGL010000023.1:7221-8486 GCA_963615165.1 bacterium
TGAATAAACTGCCCCAGCGAATGCAAATCCGTACTAAATACTGCCGAAGTTGGAAAAATCCCCTTGTGATTTTTTCCTTCAGACTCGCCAAACAACTGCTTCCACCATTCATTAAAAAACAGCATAGACGGCGCAAAAGACGCCATAATCTCTATCGCGCAGCCATTTTTATAGTGCTGATAACGGCAACAAGCATACTTAAGTGCCGGATTCTCCGCTGGATCAACATTCGCCAAATCACGACATTCTTCAGTAATCCCAGCTATAAAAGCATCCAAATCCAATCTAGAAACCGCAATTGGCAAAAGCCCCACCGCCGTAAAAACCGAATACCTCCCTCCAATATTATCTGGAACTACAAAACGATCGTAGCCATTCTGGACAGCTTCCTCATACAAAGCTCCCCGAGAAGCGTCCGTAGTAGCGTAAATACGCTTACAAGCCTCTTCCTTACCATACTTCTCGATAAGAATACGCTTAAAAATACGAAAAGCAATTGCCGGCTCCAAAGTCGTACCCGACTTAGAAATAACATTAATCGAAAAACTGCTATTCCCGAGCTTCTCAATCGTTTTCTGCATCACATAAGGGTCCAAAGAGTTGCCAATATACAAAATCTTCGTAGTAGAACCATGATTGCCTAGTGCCTCCAAAACAGCCCGATGCCCCAAATAAGAACCGCCCACCCCAATGCAAACAAGATATTCAGAATCCGAGTTGATTTTAGCGGCAGCAGTCTTGATGTGATTAATCTCCTCGGGATTAAAATGTCGCGGCAAATCCATCCAACCATTCATCGGCGATTTCGCAATCTGATCAATCAACGGAATAGCTTCCGAAACATCAATATTGTCTGAATATTCAAACTTAATCATAATTTTCCTTTAATTACTTCTTTTGCTATTTTATCATAAATTGATTTTTTATGCAAAACGGCTCCAAATTCACGCCCGGAATATCATCAACAGAACACAATCACGGAAGATACAGAAAATACGAGAAAAAAACACCAGACAACCTCGCCCCTTAATTATTCTATCAATACCCGAGGCACAAAAATGCCCCTGAGGCATTTTTACCTCAGGGGGTATGGCTAAAAATTTATTTCGAAGACGTCATCGTTATTGATAAATATGTAGATATTATTATTTATGTCTACCTTCATTCTGATGTCGTCCGCCGAAAGACGAATGGTGCAACCAGTTCTAGCGACCACTGTCGATAAGGATTCGCTCATATAGCCCGGTCTGAGCTCTATCCAGGTG
>CAVEGL010000024.1:0-4160 GCA_963615165.1 bacterium
CTCGAAATTCCGGTCGAACTTGTGCCGTCTGATTATTCGGAACGGTTGATTGAGGAGAAGGAACGTGAATATGCCGAGCTTAAGTCCGAGCTAATCGACGGCATGAAAAATGAAACCTTAACCGATGGCGAGTTGATGGGGTATCTTACCCGCTTAAAACAAGTGGCAGGGGCGAACCCACGCAAGAACCACGCTATCGCCAAAGAGATTGCCGACAAGCGCACGGTCGTCTTTTGCGAATTCCGCGAGGAACTTCGGCAAATCGCCGAGGAGACCAAAAATGGCGCGTTTGAAATCACGGGCGATACGCCGATGAAAGAACGTGCCGAAATCATCTCGGCGTGGAAACGCTCCGAAAAGCCCTTGCTGATTATGACCGGCTGCGGGGCATTCGGATTGAACTTACAAGAAGCCAACGTCATCTACTTCGCAAGCTTACCGTGGGACTATGCGCAATATACGCAAGCGCTCCACCGGTGCTTCCGAATTGGTCAAGAAAATGACCACGTCGAAGTTCGGAGATGGTCGAGCCGGTGCGGGATTAGCAACATGGTGCGCGACTGCTTGTGGACGAAATTGACGCTGGCGGAATATGTTAAACAGATGGATTGGAGGTCAACCGGTGGGCTAAGTATGTTATAATAAAAGTATCATCAAATAACTAAAAGGAGTCTTAAAATGAAAGAATTCAAATCACCA
This sequence comes from bacterium, assembly GCA_963615165.1. Lineage (GTDB taxonomy): Bacteria > Patescibacteriota > Saccharimonadia > Saccharimonadales > Saccharimonadaceae > Nanosyncoccus. Next base: position 700 of record CAVEGL010000024.1, read on the forward strand.
GTTTATGGGGTTCGCCCCGTCGAAATAGAAAAGGTAGAGGCTAACGACTACAACCCAAATGAGGTTGCGTCGCGAGAAATGGAACTGCTCTACCGTTCAATCAAAGAGGACGGCTACACTATGCCGATTGTATGCTACTACGACAAAGAGCGCGACAAATATGTCATTGTGGATGGTTTTCACCGATACCGTATTATGCTTGAGCATGAGGACATCTACAAGCGTGAAGGCGGGAAGATACCCGTGTCGGTCATCGACAAAGATATCAACGACCGCATGGCTTCGACCGTTCGCCACAATCGAGCGCGCGGTAAGCACGCCGTCGAGTTGCAGGCTTCGTTGGTGAAGATGCTCAAAGACGGTTGGCGCGAAGACAAAATCATGAAAGAGCTCGGCATGACACTTGAGGAAGTGCAACGGCTACTCGGCATCGTCGGAATATTCTCTGAAATCAAAGGCGTGCCATACTCGATCGAGCGACAGATTAAGGATGTCGAAGGTGACATCTCGGCAAAAGAGGCTGGGCTTGAGGTCGAGGAAGCGGAGGGGGATGAATAATGGCACACCGAACCGCAGTCTATGGCACAGAGTCTGTGCTCGAGGCGACACAAAAACGTATCGAATATCTGTTCGACAACTATGACAATATTCAGCTGTCATTCTCGGGTGGCAAAGACTCGACCGTCTTATTCCATCTCTTGAATGCCGAAGCTAAGAAGCGCGACCGCAAATTCTATGTATTTTTTCTCGACCAAGAGGCGGAATACCAAGGGACGATCGACATGATGGAGTGGGCGATGAGACAACCGAACGTCATTCCGCGATGGTATCAAGTGCCGACGTTTATGACCAACTCATGCTCGCAACAGCAAGTGTTCTTGTGGGCGTGGGGCGAAGGGGAGGAATGGGTGCGCCCGAAATCGGACGTGTCAATTCACGAAATCAAAGAGCGCTACCCGAAACGCTTCTATAAGTTCGCATATTGGATGAACCACAAGATTGACGAGATGCCGGGGCGGAGTGTGAGCGTGATTGGCTTGCGTGCTGAAGAGTCGCCATCACGACGCTTCGTAATGTTTGGCGAAGACAACGAACTATTTTGGCTTCGCCGAAAAAATCAGCACAAGGCTTACCCGATTATTGACTGGTCGTTCACGGACGACTGGAAGTATCTCGTCGAAAATAACTTGAAATATAACAGCGTCTATGACAAGATGTACAAACTCGGCATACCGTTGCGGAGCATGAGGGTTTCGAACCTTATTCATGAGAAGGCATATCGATGCCTTGGCGAATTGCAGGAGCTTGAGCCGGAAACTTACAACCGGCTCGAGAAGCGGTTGCAAGGGGTGCATTGCGCATCAATCTACGCTCACGAGAATATGGTCTATTCAATTAAGAAACTACCGAGCCAGTTCAAGACTTGGAAAGAATACAAAGACTTCTTGCTTGAAAATATTCACCCCGACCTTAAGCGAATATTCGAATACCAATGGTCGCGCTTCGGGGACACGGACGACCCGGGGGCTTGTAAGTATATGGTCAAGCGAATACTCTTGTGCGATTGGGAAGGCAATATCACTTGGGCGCGCGACAATGAGTTCAACTATACTCGCGACCAAATCAAAGAAAAGAACCAAATCAAAAAGAAAGACGAAGTGATTAAAAAGTGGTTCTCGCAACTTTAGAACCAAAGACGAGTTAGTTATCATCTTTCGAACTAGAACGCCTGCAAAATGCTTTAAAATGCGAATGCGGGCGTTTTTCGTGTGGTGGTGCTATCGCAAAATCAAAATCGCAAAATAATTGCGCACGTGGTTTTTCTGTGGTATAGTCGAAATATGGGTGAGACGTTGAAGCATGGTTCGGGACTTCAGCCGAGGATTCGGCGCGTCGACAATCTTCTAATCATCGTGAAAAATCGCGACACGGTCTACGTGTTCGCCGAAAATGCCAAGGGGCACATCACTTTTCACCGCTGGTTTCAGGGAGCGGGGAGCTTTAAGCGGTGGGACTTATTCACGCGCCGGCTGATGCGCAACAAACACTTGAGCGTCAGCCAATGTTTTGCGTTGGCAAATAAGCACAGTATCGAATACCAAATCTCTACTACCCCTGTTGAAGTAATGGGACGGGTGGTTATTTCGGCTACGCAAGATTTGTGAAAGTTTTTTGTTTTTGTGCTATAATGGGGGTATGGAAGTCAAATGCAAACTGCTTCCATTAAAATTAAAAAGTAAGCGTGGAGGCTTGCGATTAACTTATTTATGTGATATACTTGAGTTAAGTTTGCATTTGGCGAGACCTCCACGAGAAATGGAGGTCTTTCTTTATGGAAGAAATAAAATACAAAGTATGGAAAAACGGAGGCGATGATGCACCACTCGTTTAATGTCGTCTTGGCGCAACGATTGGGGTTAGTCCAAGCGATTTTGCTCGAAAACATTTATTTTTGGGTGTCAAAAAACGAATTCAATGAAAAAAATGTTTTTGAGGGCAGAGGCTGGACTTATAACTCGGTGAAAGCGTTTACCGAACAGTTCCCATATCTAACCGAGAAACAAGTTCGGACAGTTTTAGAAAAGATGGAGCAGGACGGCATTATTCTATCTGCAAATTACAACAGATCGAAGTATGACCGGACCAAGTGGTATTCGATTACGGATGAGTGGCGAGAACAATTGGTCGAGTTGGGATACCGTTTTGCCCATTCGGGAAAATCCATTTGCCCAAATGGTAACTTCCATTTGCCCATACGGGCAAATGGAAATGCCCAGGAGGGCAAACCTATACCATATCCAAACACATATTCAAACACATATTCAAACACAGATGATACCTCGCAAGTCCAAAAATGGACTTCCGAGACTCGCACATCTTCAATCAAAAAGAAGGTCGAGGTATCAGAAGAAGCAACCAAATTGGCGGAGCTTTTACGCAGCGAAATCTTGCGACAATTCCCTAATAACGCCACCGCTAAGAAGGAATTATGTGCTAAAAGGTGGGCTGTTGACATTGACCGAATGCTCCGACTTGACCACCGCACTCCCGAAAATGTGCGCGACGCTATACTTTGGGCAATGAACGACGAGTTTTGGAGACGGAATATTTGGTCGGGGGCGAAACTTCGCAAACAATATGACCGGCTCGATGCCGATGCTCGGGCTGGCTTCTTAAAACATGGAACAATAACCGTAGGAGGAAATAATGGAAAATCAACTTACAACAATCCGTTTTAACAAAAAAGGCGACCAAATCGTCGAGAGTAAACAGACTGGCGACGGCGAGGTGCAGATTATCAAATTCGGCCTTATCAAGCTCGTCGGTGACAAAGATGAGCGTCGAGTGTCATTCAAAACGCTTCTCGATATTGAGCGCGCCCAGCGAGAAAAGTTTCACGGGACTATCGCTATACCCGAACTTAACATGACCACACCGGTTGACCGTGTTGTCATGCTCCG
>CAVEGL010000024.1:4170-8361 GCA_963615165.1 bacterium
GGTTCGCAAGACCGAAGGCTACACCAACTTGCCGACTGAGTCTAAGATTTTGAGCGAGGACATGGAATTCAGCCCGAAAATTCGGATGTGGCATTGCACAAATTGCGTGCCGTTCTATCAAGCAAAAATCCACTACCGCGAGGGAGAGGATGGGCGCGAGTATATCATGGACTTTGAAAAGATACCCGAACTGCTCAAAATCGAATTCCGAGACGGGTGTCCGGTCATCACTCAAATAATCAAATATGGCGAGAGGACTCGATGATTGGCAAAAATCGTGGTATAATTGAGCTGCGGGAGGGGTGCCCTTTTAGACCAGCTCCCGCGGCCCTCGCAAAACAAACATTTGTGCAGATGTATTCATATAAAACTCTTTCGAACCAGCGAAACGCCACTTCGCTGGTTTTTGGTTGTGGAAAACTTTTTGAAAAATGTGTAAAAAAAGTATTTACAAAAACGTTTCCGTTTGGTATAATAGGGGTATAAATAACTAAAAGGAGTCTTTATGACAATCACACCAACTATCAAAGCAAAATATATCACCACCGCCTACGGGGTGAGAACACTCGATGTATTCGAGACCAAAGACGGAACGCTTTTTTGCATTCACGGACGCCCGAACCGTGGCGACCTAAACCAAGGAGAATGGTTCGACGTGGATTTGGCAAAAATCGCAGCTGGCGAAGATGTCAACTATCTCATCGATGACATTATTGACGAACGAAAGTATCACGCTTCGTTGGAAAAGGCGGAGGCGTAGATGAAGGTGCTTGGAACTATCATCGCCGTCATCGCCATGATGCTATTTGCAAGCGAGACAGTCACGTGGGAAGGTTTCGCCATCCAACTCGGGGCGGGGGCGGTGTTGGCGTTGTTATTCATGATTTGGAAAAGAAAGGAGGAACAAAATGAACGAGCATGACGAACTTCGCGAAATGTGGATGGACGACTACCGCCAATGGTGCGAGGATGAGCGCCGAGAGGAGCGGGCGCGGTTCGAGGAGGCGGAATGAAGCTTGTCGAACTGTGTGAGGAGTTTTATTTTAAGGGGCGAGAAATCGCCGAACAAACTGAAAGGAGACAAAATGACAACCAAGACAAATGAATTAGCAACTAAGGAGGAGGTGGTCGATTTAACCACTCCGACTAACATCATGAACTTCGCGACATCGCTTAAAGACATGATCGTCCAAAACCGCCTGTACTCAGACATTCGAGGCAAAAACTACGTGAATGTCGAAGGCTGGCAAATTGCCGGAGCGTTCACGGGCATATACCCAGTTGTGGAAAAGTGCGAAAATCTGTCGGATGACACTTGCTACCGCTACCGTGCTGAGGTATCGCTTAAAGACAAGACCGGCGCTACTGTCGGCTATGGCGTGGCGATTTGCACCAACAAGGAAGCCGGCAAGAAGGGATTTGATGAGTATGCCGTCGCTTCGATGGCTCAGACCCGAGCCGTTGGTAAGGCGTTCCGGCTTAAAATCGGATGGCTGCTTAAGATTGCGGGCTACGAGACGATGCCAGCCGAGGAGATGACTGTGGATGGTGAGGCAGTCGAGAAACCGGTCGACCCGACGAACGCCGACCTACTGGTTAGGAGTGCTATCGTGCGGATTAACATGGCGAAAGACTTGATTGAGCTTCGAGCCGTGTGGGACTCGCTGGGTGATGCAGTCAAGAATAACGCCGAGGTCATCGCTAAAAAAGACGCTCGCAAGGCACAAATCGTGAAGGAGGCAAATGAAAATAAAGATTAACGGCGACTCCACCACAGAACATGTGAATGTTCGGCGGGAGTATCACCAAGAATACTACATTAAGAACCGCGAGCGGATTAAGGCTTACGCTCGAAAATACTATCGCGAACATACCGACGAAGCGTTGGCGCGAACCGCGAAATATCAACGCGAAAACGCCGACAAGGTCAACGCCTATCACCGAGAGTGGCGAGCAAATAATCCCGAAAAAGTTAAACAATATCTAACTAAAAGAAAGGAGAAATAAGATGAGTGGCACAAAAGCTGGTGGTTTGAAAGCCGCCGCAACTAACAAAGCAAAACATGGGGCGGATTTTTACAACAATATCGGAAAGATTGGAGGGGCGAATGGACACACTGGGGGCTTCGCCTCGAACAAAATCGGGCGGGATGGATTAACCGGACTACAGCGCGCACGAATTGCTGGGGCGAAGGGTGGAGCTATCTCGCGGAGAGGAGCGAAGAAATAATGAACAAGGGTGGGGTGTTCATACTAGGTATATTAACAGGGCTGGCAATTGGGGCGGGAACGGTGGTTCTCGCCTTCGTGCTGGCGATTAACTTTAACTTATAAGGAGCGGAAAATGAAAGAGCAAGACTTGCAGACATGGGTTGGCGACTATCTGCGCATCCAATACCCATTCGCATTGTGGCACGCTGATTTTGGGAGTGGCGCTAAACTCACCCCCGCACAAGCGGTTCGCCAAAAACGACAAAACGGTGGGGTTCGAGGCTACCCCGACCTTTTCATCATTGAACGCACGGCTGAATACGCTGGGCTTTTTATTGAACTCAAGCGCGATGGCGTGCGCTTAAAGAAAAACAACGGCGAGTGGGCGACCACTCATATTGCCGAGCAAGCCGAGATGCTGGAGCGGTTGGAGCGCCGAGGTTTCAAGGCGACGTTCGCCGTGGGGTTTGACGAGGCGAAAAAAATAATAGATAATTACCTCGAGGAGGCTGAATGTTGGAAATGAAATATCGCCCTGTGAGCGAACTCAAAGAGCTGGCGGGCAATCCGCGAATAATTAAGAAGGAGCAGTTCGAGAAGCTCAAAACTTCGATTAAAGACAACGCCGACTACTTCGAGGCGCGCCCGATTATTCTGTCCGACCGGACTGGCGAACTGGTTGTCATCGCTGGAAATCAACGACTCAAGGCAAGCAAGGCACTGGGGCTGGCGGAAGTCCCGACCGTGTTGCTTGAGGGCTTGAGCGAGGAGCGGGAGCGCGAAATCATCATCCGCGACAATGTCGAGAACGGCGAATGGGACATGGACATCTTGGCGAATGAGTGGGACGCGGAAAAGCTGGGGGAGTGGGGGGTCGATTTGCCAGCGCCTAAACTTTTCGAAGAAGGAAAGCTCGGGCGCGATTTCTTATTCTTGCCGACTACAGTTTTGGATGCAAGAAAATCCGAATGGCAGAATAGAAAAAAAATATGGGGCACTCTTTTTCAATCTCAAAAGGGTAGAGGGGAAAATCTTTTGGGATTTTCAGGCAGTTCCGTGATGGAGGGTTATACATCTATTTTTGACCCAGTGCTTTGTGAGTTATGTTATCGTTGGTTCGGCAAGGCTGGGGGAAGCGTATTAGACCCATTCGCTGGGGGGAGCGTACGTGGAATTGTTTGCGGGGTGATGGGGATGGAATATTTCGGAAATGACCTTAGCGAAAAACAGGTGAGCGAAGATTTGAAACAGTCCGAGGATGTGAAGAATATCTTGGGAGATTATTTTGTTTCGCCTCAATATAACACAGGGGACTCGGCAGATATCTCGAGTATTGTCGAGAAAAAATCAAAAAATAAGAAATTTGACATGATTATGTCATGCCCGCCATATGCTGATTTGGAGGTGTATTCCGACAAGGATAACGACTTGTCAAATATGGATTACGATGATTTTTTGGAAAATTATCGTAAAATAATTCGCGATTCATGCTCAATGTTGAAAGAGAATAGGTTTGCTGTTTTTGTGGTGGGCGAAATCAGAGACAAGAGCGGAGAATATCGGAATTTTGTCGGTGACACAATAAAAGCTTTTCAAGACGCAGGATTGAGATATTATAACCACGCGATACTGATTGGTTCGACTGGCAATGCTGGTGTTCGTGCTAGGAGAAACATGAGAATGAGGAAACTTGTGCATCAACACCAAGATGTTATTGTTGCAGTCAAGGGTGAGCCAGAAGAAGACAGTAGAATAGACCCGATGGAATTTGCCGAACAATTCAATGCCGACGGGATTCTTGACGATAGGCATGAAGAGGTGTTGGTTTTTTCAAATGCCTCAGATTTTTCAGCGATTAAGAACGAATACGCAGAAATCAACTTTAACTTACAAAACCATGAAAATAAACCTACCGCCAGAAATCTTGGCGATGCCCCAATCATCGCCCCATCGTCGCGATTTGATAAGGCATCTTAAGAA
>CAVEGL010000025.1:0-8299 GCA_963615165.1 bacterium
AGCATATACAGTACGGCGAGTGAGGCGATAATTACGATATAGGAAAAAGCCTTGATCCACCTCGAGGCGAGATTGAGAATACGATACCGCAAAATCGAATAATAGAAGGCCACGATAGTAATAGAAAGCGCTAGTGGGCCAAACCAAACAAATCTCCAGTTGTGTAAGATTGGCAAGAGCAGATTACAAGTGACTAAGATCGCGCTAGATATCGAATAACTAACAAGCACAATTAATATGCTTTCTTTTTTGCGACTCGAAGTGGTTTTTAGTATATTAATGAGCAACATAATGATGATCGCAGCGGCGGAAAGAGCCGAAAAAACCCCGTATGCGATCAAGAGAGGTGATAAATTTAAGACAATACTATTACCGGAATTGGCTAAGATAATCTCGCTATACAATAAATGTGGGCAGGTAAATATTAGCGCACATATAACACACCCAGTGATGGTGAAAAATAGAGAGATAATTTTGCCGTATTTTCTGCGCCAAGCGACGTAAGTCAGAAAGGTAATGCTTAACAATACGCCACTCACAAAAGTCCATTGCACGCAAAAATCGGGCGGGGAATTCTGCTTCGGAGATAAATTAAGGAAAGACAAGATAGCGACCGACCAAACTGTGGCAAAAAGGGCGGACAATAAGAAAAATGCGGAACGAGCCTTTTCTGCTTTGGGCGAACCAAAATAAACAATCAAACCCGAAAGAATTACCAGTACCGATATCACGCCGAGTAAAATTGTGATTAATTGCATGCACCTCCTTTTTAAGCATTATAGCACACTTTTGGATTTTTAACTTAAAAAATCATTAAAAAACTTTCGTTAGACCTGAGACCGCCAAAAAGCATAGTATAATATAGGTATGAGAATTTTATATGTTGAAGACGAAAAATATTTGGCGGAGGCAGTGATTCATCTTTTGGGAAAAGATAAAATCGCCGTTGACTGGGCGGAGGATGGCGAGCGGGGGCTGAAATTAGCATTAAAACCCTGCTATGACGTGATCGTGCTAGATATTATTTTACCCAAAATGTCCGGATTGGAGATTCTGAAGTCCATACGCGAGCGCGGGGTTTCTACGCCCGTAATTATGCTTTCGGCACTGAACGAAATCGAAGATAAGGTTAAGGGGTTAAATAACGGCGCGGACGATTATCTCGCAAAGCCGTTCAAGACAGCCGAGCTAATCGCGCGACTGAATGCGCTAGCGCGACGACCGCACCAGATTAGAGACGAGGTGCTGACTTTTGCCGATTTGAGCTATAACACAAACGATCGCTCAGTGAATGGTTTGGCGCTAACGGATAAAGAGTCCGAGATTTTAGAGATGTTGCTGCGCGCGCCGGATTCGGTCGTCACGAAAGAGCAGATTTTGGCGCACGTTTGGGGGAGTGAGGCGACTTTTGAAGAGAATTACGTGGAGGTTTATGTCAGTTTCTTGCGCAAAAAGTTACGGCAGATCAAATCTGAAACGACGATTCAGACGGTTCGCGGATTGGGATACAAGATTGCGCATGTTTAAGAGGTTAAGGGATAGGCTGATTTTGATTAATTTAGGCATAACCACGACCGTGCTTGTGCTTGCTTTTATTGCGATTTATTTTATATCGACGCAGTCGGCACATAATCGTCCAATGCCAAACTTCGACGATGCCATGTTTCATGCCGACGGTATGGAGCAGATGTTGAACGCCTCGATAGAAGACGAAAAGCGGGCGGCGGCTCAAGATTTGCTGATACTACTGATTGTGACCGGTATTTTTGTCGATATAATTGTGGCGCTAGTTTCTTACTATCTGGCCGAAGAGGCGATTAAGCCTGTGAAACAATCTTATGAGTCGCAAAAAGTTTTTATCGCTAACGCTTCGCACGAAATCAAGACTCCGCTTGCGGCGATTTCGGCAAATTTGGAGGCGCTAAATATGGACAATAACCGTTGGATAAATAATATCGCAACTGAAACAAGCAAATTGGTAGCACTAGATAATCAGCTGCTAACGCTAGCAAAGTCCGACAGGATTGAGAGGCAAAAAATTACAGAGGTGGATTTGAAGGTTGAGATAGAAAAAATCCTTTCGAGTTTCGAATCTAGGCTTGACAAATACAGCGTGGAGATGGTTGGGGAAACGAAAAATAAAATCAAGCTAAACGCGAGTGATTTGATGCAAATTCTGAATATATTGGTCGATAATGCCGCAAAGTATGCCAAAAGCAAGATAAAGATTGGGGTAAGTCCGCAAGGAATCGACATCGCGAACGATGGAGCAAAAATTCGCCCCAGCGAAATTGAGCATATTTTTGAGCGTTTTTATCAGGCGGACAAGAGTTCGGAGGGCGTGGGGCTGGGTCTTGCTATTGCTAAAAATTTGGCAGACCGAAATGATTGGGAACTTTTGGCGGAGTCTGATCGCAATATGACTAAATTCACATTGAAATTCGCGAAGAGTGTGATATAATTGTAGAGTAATGGGGTGTCGCCAAGTGGTAAGGCAACGGGTTCTGGTCCCGTCATGCGTGGGTTCGAATCCTACCACCCCAGCCAAATATTGGCAGAGCAAACAAAGATTTCACAGAAAGATGAATCGGAATTCTCGAGGTTCAGTTGGTTTTGGGAAAGTTTCTTTCCTATTTTTTGTTCACAAATTTTGGGCAAATTAAACCAATTCAGAATTCAGATAATAATAGTAATCCAGCAACTCGCGCGAGTAATTTTTGATTATCCCGTCGGGAAGAATAAGCATACGAGTGATCCCGATTTGCTCGACGAAGTCGGGGTTGTGCGACACTACGATTAGAGTGCCCGAGTAATCTTTGAAATTTTCGCCGATAATTTTTTGGGTTTCAGGGTCGAAATGGTTGGTGGGCTCGTCCAGGATGACTACGTTGGCGCGGCTAAGCAAAATTTTACAGAGAGCAACTCTAGCCTTTTCACCTGGACTCAAAACTGACACTTTCTTAAAAATATCTTCATCTCGGAAGAGAAAATTCGCCAGAATACCCCTTAATTCGGTGTCGGTATAATCGTAAGACTGAACATTTTCCAAGATTGTGCGGCGCTCGTCTAGGATTTCGAGCTCCTGCGCATAATAGGCGATGTCGACGTGATGACCGATGATGACGCTACCGCCGCTCGGCTGCAATTGTCCGACGAGTAATTTGAGCAAGGTTGATTTACCGATACCATTTTCGCCAACGATTAGGAAGTTTTCGCCGCGCGAAAGTTGAAAAGAAAGATTTTGGTAAAGCGGCGCGGAATTCGGGTAGCCAAATGTGAGTTTTTGGACTTCGATTGGATAAACTCCGGATTTTTGGCGTGGCGTGACGTCGATTTTGATAGTGTCGTAGGTTTTTTCGCGCGTGCCAAGTTCTTCCAAGCGTTTCTCCAGCACTTTTTCGCGCTGGTGACCCATGCCGATGAGCGCGGTGTTGCTGCGCTTGGCGTTTCTGGCACGTTCGACAAATTCTTCGAGGCGCTTGATTTCGCGTTCTTGTTCGGTGATTCGTGCGTCTTCGGCAGCCAAATCTTTGGCATGCTGTTTGCGAAAAGCGGCGTAATTACCTTTGTAAACTTTGAATTTATGCGTGGTCTTGTTTAGAAAGAGAGTTTTATTTGTGACAGCGTCGAGGAATTTTTGGTCGTGCGAAATCACCAAAACGGTGCCGTTGTAATGCTTGAGGTAATTGGTGATAAAATCGCGCGTCGAAACATCCAAGTGATTGGTAGGCTCGTCTAGCAACAAAAAGTCAGCGTGTTCGAATAGCACTTTAGCAAAAGCGACTTTGGATTTTTGACCGCCAGACAAATCTCGCATAGGGCGATCGATAAGCGCGCCCAAGTTCAGTTTTTCGGTAATCTGCAAGAGGTCGTTGTCGGCGTTCGCGATGTCTAGAGAGTCGATTTGGGTTTGCAGTTCCGTAATACGCTCGATAATTTTGCTAGAATTAGGATGCTCGGCAAGTTTTAGATATTCGGAATTTAGCTGTTCCTGCAAGGTATCAAAAGGACGCGCGGTGGCGATATATTCCCAGACGGTTTGGTGCGCGGCGGAATCGGGGATTACGATTTCTTGCGGAAGGTAACCGATGCGGCGTGACGGCGCACTAAATCTAATCTCGCCTGAGTCCAGAGAAATACGCCCCAAAATCACCTTGAAAAGCGTAGTTTTTCCTGCGCCATTCACGCCGACGATGCCGACTTTGTCGCCAATTTCGAATTTAAAATCGGCGTCAGCGTAAATCGTATCCGCTCCAAAAGAGAGATTTAGATTTTCTGCATACATTTGGATTTTCCTAGAATCATTTTGTAATTTTAGCATATTTTGGGGGATTTGGGAATTGTTACCGATAGCCATCTCTCTGGATGGGGATGCAAGATGAACGACGTGAATGACTGAACATCTCTCTGACCAGAAATGCAGAGCAGACGACACGAATAGCCGAGCATCTCTCCAGTCATCTTTCCGGCTAGGCAATGTGGGACGGGCGGCATGAATTGAGGCGTAGCTGAGTAAATTTTAAAGTTGCCCGACAACAACCATTCAGTAACATCATGCCAACCCTGAGCGGTCTTGCCGAGTTTAATTTTTATGCTACAATAGTTAAGTATGGCAAAGAAAAAAACTTTCACCAAAAAAGAGCTAAACGAGCTTTCGGCGGAGGAGATTATTGAGAGAATTAAGAACGAAGGTTATTCTTTGCTGGACTCTTGGGGGGCGAAAAAGTTACGGCGCGAAATGGTGCCGGTCGGCAAAATTTGTAATTCTGTAGTGAATCACCTGTTTCGTGGGCAAAAATTCACGACAGATTCGCTGAAGAAAAATCAAACGGCACAAAAACGTTTGATGAAAACTTTCACCAAGATTACGCCTAGCACTTACCACAATCTACCAAAAAGCTCCAAAAATGGCTTGATAATTGGGTTTAATCATCCCTCACTAGGCGAAATCCCTCGGTTAATTGCGATGAAAATCGATAAGCTGAGCGATTGCCCGATGTGTTTTCCCGTGAATTTGCCTTGGTATGAGGCTTTGGCGCCCAATTACGAACATTTGAAGGGGCTTGGAATCAATATTACGCCGACTATTACTCCTTCGACTTGGCGTAAGCTTGACTTTACGGAGGGAAGTGCGCCATACGAACAGGGGCAGAGGATTAAAAAGGCTTTTAAAGATATTTACACCGATTTATCGCATCAAATTATTAAAGAGGGCGGCGTGATTTTTGTGGCGCCTTCGGCGACGCGGCAAGCGACGGTCTTTAAATCAGAGGAAGCATATTTGGGCGAGGAGGGGATTATTCCGACGATGTCGATTTTGGCTATTAAGTTGCTGTCTGATCCAGAAATTAATTGCGATTTTCTGCCGCTGGCAGTTTTGCCACCCCAAAATTATAGTCGCGGTCTGAATTTGGGTAAAAAGTACAGGCTAATTCCTGGGGATTTGATGACGGCAGCGGAAATTCGCCAAAAGTATTTTACCACTACGCACCTCAAGCAGCTCGAGGGGTTTGATTTTGATTTTCACAAGCGGATTGCCGAAAAGTTGCCACGAGATTTTTGGTATTGACTTCGCTGGTCTGCTGTAGTATACTATTGACAAGTCTGGTATCAGACTTTTTTTAATACAAAGGAGTAGGATGGCAAAAATTACCAGAATTAAAGCAAGCGACGCTCCCAAAAAAGAGGAGAAAGTCGACGAGCCGACAATTACTCGCAAAAAAGTTGTTGTCAAAGATAAAAAACAGGAAAGAATCAAACAGAAGGCACGGAAAGTCGCCGAGAAAAACATTGGCGCGACCGAGACCGCCAAAAATACAGACAAAAAACCATTCGTACTATTCCGACCGTTTGTAGCAATTGGGCGATATTTGCGCAATTCGTGGCACGAGCTACGGCAAGTACGCTGGCCAAATCGCAAAACTACTTGGAAAATGGTGCTCGCGGTGATTATTTATACGGCGATTTTTATGATTTTTATCTCGCTGCTCGACCTATTCTTCTCGTGGTTGTTTGGAATAATATTAAGTAAATAGAAAGGAATAAAATGGCAGTTAATAGATATGATGATACGCGAGCGTGGTATGCAATTTCCACCTATAGCGGCTTTGAAGACAAAGTGGCGGATAGTATCAACCAACGTACGAACACCGTAGAAATGGCGGATAAGATTTTTGAGGCGATTGTGCCGAAAGAAAAACAGATTGAGATTAAGAATGGGAAGCGCAAAGTGGTGGACCGCAAGATTTTGCAAGGCTATGTGCTGGTGGATATGCGGCTTTCGGATGAGACTTGGTACATTATTCGTAATACGCCTGGAGTGACTGGGTTTATTGGGAATGGAACGCAACCGACGCCGGTTTCAGAGAAGGAAATTGCAAAAATCAAGAAACGCATGGGCGTGGAAGACCCGAAGTTCTCGGTTAAATACGAGGTGGGCGAGGTGGTTTCGATTACGGATGGACCGTTTAAGGGCTTTGATGGGGCGGTTTCAGAGATTGATGCCGCTAAGGGGAAACTCAAGGTGATGGTTTCGATGTTTGGGCGTGAGACACCAGTGGAACTCGATGCTTTGCAGGTAAAACAGGTAAATTAGTTTGCATTTTTAAAATAAACGTGGTACAATGATACTATTGTTACGTAAGCTTCTATTAAATTTTGAAAGGGATTTTTATGGCAAAAAAAGTTGTTGGTAATCTAAAATTACGCATCCCTGGTGGTAAGGCTACGGCTGGACCTCCAGTTGGCTCTACGCTTGGTCAGTGGGGTCTCAATATGATGGATTTTATCAATCCGTTTAACGAAAAGACCAAAGAATACATGGGCAAAAATGTGATTGTGCATATTCAGGTTTACGATGATCGGACTTTTGATTGGACCTGTCTTGGGCAACCTGTGGATGATTTGATCCGCGAAGCAATCAAGATTCAAAAGGGCTCCGGTAAACCAAACTCTGAGAAAGTTGGCAAAATCACCAAGGCACAATTGCAAGAAATTGCCGAAAAGAAGATGGAACAGCTCAATGCGATTAATATCGAGGGTGCCATTAAGGTGGTGGCCGGTACAGCACGTTCGATGGGCGTGGAAGTTGTTGAATAGATAGATTTCGTGCAGTTAACTATGAGTCAACCCCTGTTGGGGTTGATTTTTTTAACGAAACACAATATAATTTTGTAAAATAAAGGATGGCATCTATTAGTACATTATAAGGAGGTGTGTTTTTTGACATACGAAGAATTGAAAGAAGTTGCTGATGTGGCAAAAAATGCCTTTTATATGGCAAAAGAAAATCCAGAAGTTGCCACTAAGGCCCCTTATGGTACCGATGTGGTGACGAATGTCGATTTCGCTGTGGAACGGGCAGTGAAGAAATACTTAAAACAGCTCCCTTCCGCATGGATCTATGGTGAAGAGGACGGGCTGCTCGCTTTCAGCGAATCCCCAAAAGATATTATCACTATCGACCCCATCGATGGGACTAGATGTCTGGCCGGCGGAT
Organism: bacterium; assembly: GCA_963615165.1. Taxonomy (GTDB): domain Bacteria; phylum Patescibacteriota; class Saccharimonadia; order Saccharimonadales; family Saccharimonadaceae; genus Nanosyncoccus. The sequence goes on from CAVEGL010000025.1 coordinate 7,499, forward strand.
ATGCGAAATCATCGATAGTTCTCACAGACTATGCACATATCGGCAACGGCAGATATCAGGCCATAGCTGGTTTCGTATTATTAATAAATAACACGACGGACCAGATAGATGATTTTATCATTTGCGAAAATGGTGAGATCTGCAAAAATGACGTACCCTTCAGTAAGAAGACTGTCGCTACCGTATCCAAACTGGCTGAAGGCACTGTCGGGCTGACCTACGCAAAATCGTTCAAGAATACCTCCCCGCACCCCACGGCGCTAGAAAGGATAGCGGTAAAGTTATTTTTAAATATAGCTGAGCTTTCTCAAGGAGAGTATAGTTATTTCTCTGGTGCTGCGCAGATTCTAGGGGTAATTACCGGGGAGATGGTGGCATTTGTCAATCTGTGCTCAAACGACATAGTATCGCACGGAGCGCCGCTGCTTATGGCAAAAGCTATGGGACTTGGCGTGCGACATGTTTTTACCGAGGGAGACAATTTTGACCTCCTCATCGAGAATACTACTGGCAAACCGTCGATAAAATATGTCTGTGACGACGGGACGCTAATGGTTTTTGCCAAGGGGTTAGACCCCGAAAGAACCAAGGCGACACTCTTAAGCTATGGGGAGGGATTGATATTCTAGTATCGCCTTACCCGCAAAACCACCTAGCAGATTAGGTGGTTTTTAAATGAGTAGAAAGCGTCGATTAATCTCAAAAGCTTCCTTAAAGTAAGTATCCTAGGGCGTCTGTTGGACTATATAAGATTCACCACCTTTGCAACATCTCATAAGGGGTCTTTAAGCTAATTCCTAA
>CAVEGL010000026.1:0-390 GCA_963615165.1 bacterium
ATATTAGAGAGAGCGACGGTTTTGAGACCGCAAGCGTTAAAAATGTCCGCCATGCCGAGGGCGTTAATGACGATGGCGAGCATACCCATGTTGTCGGCGGTAACGCGATTTATGGGGGAATTTGCGAAGTATTCACCGCGTACAAAATTGCCGGCGCCGACGACTATGATAAATTCGGTATCCGGGACGGCTTGTTTGGCGGATTTGATTTGCTCGGCGATCCACTTGACGCGCTTGGGATCAAAGCCGCGCGCATCTTCCCCTGCTAGTTGTTCCCCGGATAATTTTAATAAAATTCTGGACATTCGATCCTTTTCTTTACATTTTTTCTGGTATTTTGATGCCTAAAATATCTAAACCGTGCGTGATGGTGCTGAGATAAACGCGGAC
>CAVEGL010000026.1:400-4963 GCA_963615165.1 bacterium
CGCTGCCGGCAACGGGGCAGGATTCGTAAAAACGGGAAAATTCTTGGGCGAGTTCATAGAGATAGTTGGCGACTTTGTGGGGAGCCATTTCTTGGACGGACTCCTCCAAAACGTCCTTGTATTGGAGGATTTTGCGCATGAGATTGTGCTCTGAGGTTTCTATGGTGGCGACGGAGCCTGGAACAGAGGCGGCTGATACGGGCTTGGCGGATTTTTCGAGGATTCGCTTGGCGCGAACGGCGGAATAGAGGAGATACGGACCAGAATTGCCGGTCATTTTGACGGATTCTTTGGGGTCGAAGATGATGTTGCCGCCCATTTTGTACTTGAGAAAAGCGTATTTAGTGGCGGCGAGCGCTACGATGGAATCGGTGGAGTTGTATTCGGATTTTAGTTCCTCTTGAACGAGATTCAGAACGTCGACAGCCTTTAAGAAATTGCCTTTGCGAGAGGACATCTTGACGTTGCCCGGGAGCTTGACGAGGCCATGAGTCAGATGGGAAGTCTTTTCGACTAACTCCGGAGCGTATTGTTCGACCGATTTAAGCACCACCTTCATGTAATCTTGTTGCTCGTTGCCAGTAATGACGACGGATTTGTCGAAATGCCAATCTTGCCATTTGGTAAAAATCAGACCGACATCTTTGGCCTCGTAAGTGGGGATACCCTCTTTGTTGATAAAAACGCGGGTATGAAGACTGTATTTTTCGCCATCGAAGACGACGGCGCCTTGGCTCTCTATGTAGACGCCGGCGGCGAGCTGCTCTTTCACCTTGGCGAGCCCCAGTGCGGCGACGGTGGATTCGGGGTAGAATTTATCGAAATGCACGCCGATTTGGGCGTAGAAATCCTTGAAATAATCGTAGGACAATTCCCTGCCGTGCCAGTAAAGCTCGGCTAGCGGGGTGTCGTGGAGATTTTGGGCGTTAATTTGGTAGATTTCTTTGTTGAGCTTGGTAATTTGATTTTTGGCGGATTCGTCTTCGTCGTAAGCGGCGGTGCCTTCGATGTAGCATTTGGCGATGTCTTCGATTTGGAGACTGCCCGTATCTTTTTGCTCTAGCGCGTACATGGTTTTGGCGACGTGCAGACCGACATCGCCACCGAAATTGGCGCGGATGACTTTGGCGCCGGCGTATTCAAAAAGGCGTGAGATGGAGTCGCCAACAATGGAGGTGTAAAGATGACCGACGTGCAAAACTTTGAAGGGGTTTGGATCGGAAAATTCACAAATGACGGTCTTGTCTGAATATTCATCTGATGATATATTTTCTCTGTAATTTTGGTCTAATTTGGTGATTTCTGACTGCAGAAATTCATCCGGGATGGTGAAGTTTAAGAAGCCCGGAGCGGTGACGGTGCAGGTGAAATCTGGGATGTTTTTGGCCAGCTTCTCCGCAATCCGGAGAGGACTGGCGCGAAGCTCTTTGGCGAGCTTGAGCGGAGCGTTGGTGGAAAAATCGGCAGCGATATTGGCGGGAGACGGAGTGATTTCAGGCGTAAAAGCTCTGTCAAAAATATCTTGGATGATCTTTTTTAGGGTGGATTGAATTTGATTCATGAGGTTATTATAGCATATTTTTCTAGTTTTTGCGGGTTGGTGGGATTGTTTTTAGGATGGGGATTTTTTATGAAAGCACCACACCGTGGTCGGGTGGGGGGCTATTTATGTATTAACTACCCCTTAGTCGATATCAGAGAAGAGACTAGAGAGCTTATGGTGAATTTTATCGCTAGAATTTGCGGTTTTGCCGGACTTAATAACTTCGGTGGTTTTTGTGTTGGGGGTGTTTTTGAATGGCTCATTCTCGATTTCGAAAGGGATTTTTTGGCGGCGAACGGATTGGCGAAGAAAAATATTAATAGCGGCAGAAAGAGAAAGACCGAGCTCATTAAAAAGAGAATCGGCTTTATCCTTAATGTCTTTATCTACTCTTAGACTGATGGTTGTTGTTTGCATGTTTTCCTCGAGTTATTTTAGTCTATTATGGCAAATGTATATACGTTGTCAATACTTTTGCAATTATTTTTAAGGAAGGCATGTTGATTTGAAATTTCATGTTTTATTGTATATCATTTGGGGATTTTGTGGTATAATAGGGGTACGCGGGTATCGTATAGCGGCTATTATGTATCCTTCCCAAGGATGAGATTGGGGTCCGACTCCCCATACCCGCACCAAAATTCTTATTAAAATCGCCTATTTTGGCGTTTTTTTGTGTTCGCTTAGTCCTGCGACGCGCTTCACTTCGCAAGGAAACACCAATCTAGACGATTTTAACTAAGAATTTTACGATTACCTACAATAATACGCCGTCATTTTTGCCCGCTTGGTGTTATTTTTGCTTCGTTAGAAAGGTTTAAGGTTGGTTCTTCCCTATTCTTAATGAGAATGGCTAGTCTACTTCAGGGATGGTGATATATTCGGAGATTTGGTCGGATTCGCGGAAGTCGGCCATGCGGCTGGCAAATTCGGTGAATGGAACTTTGATGGAGACGAAGTTGACTTTGGAGTCGGTTCTGCTGATGAGCTTAACGAAGTAGTAGCCGTCGCCGTTCATAGAGACGAAACGGCCGCTCGATGCGCCATCTGTGAGTTTGGCGGCTTCGGTAGCGCGACCGCCGTCGAGGTTTTTGTTGTCGACTAACCCGCCAGTCTCTTCGTAGATGACCGCCTTGCCGAGGGCTTCGGCGACGGCTTGGTAATTGTTATTATTGCTGGCGAGCAGAGATTCGACTTCTTCTGCGACGCTGTTAGCGGTCGTATCGATGGCGATTTCGACTTTGGCCTTAATGAGGGTTAAGTACAACATGCGTTCATATTCGCTTTTATCGAGGCTAAAATTGTCTTCAATAATCTTGACAAAGCTCTCTTCGCTGCGCTCGACGCCGCCGATTTGGAGATGTCTAGCGAATTCGGCGTCAACGTCTGCGTCGGAGACGGTGATGTTCAACTCTTTGGCAAGTTTTGTGGCATAGGTGTAATCTTCGGCTTCAGTAAGAGCGGCGCGCTTGTACTTGTTAGCGAGGTTTACGGCCGAGGCTTCGTCGATCTGGCTGCCAGACTGGCGTTCGATAGATGTAATACTACTACGGTAGAACATCAAATAATCCGAAAAACGAACATTTTCTGAGTCGACTTTGGCGACAGAAACCGGAATAACCTTCACGACACGAAAGAGAAAATCGTCTGCCAAGTTGAGGCGATAAAGCGCAAACCAGCCGCCGATTGCAACGATGGCGAGCGACACAAACGAGATCAGAATCGCCCCCGCTACGACGCGGTGCCTGGTCCATTGCATTGGATATTTGAACTTGCGGCCAGTGGCAAGCACCTCTTTGCGGCGGTCTGCGACCTTTTCTTGCTCAGTTTTTTTCTTATCTTCTTTCTTTGTGCGAGATTTCATGCTATAATTATAACATACATTAAGTGTTTGGGCAGACTAAAGCGCGTTCGCTCGAGAGCCGATTCTGCGCCGGCGAGTATGTTTGCCTTTATACTAGTTGGCCCGGTGGCTCAATGGATAGAGCAATTCCGTCCTAAGGAAGAGGTTGTGCGTTCGACTCGCACCCGGGTCACCATATTAAAATTAGAGTCAAGATTTGGCTCTTTTTTGTTGCCAACTACCCTGTAAAGTGGACTTAACTCGCTCGTTCCAAATTTTCTGCTCTTGATGCCGAAATATAGCCTTTTTGGAAACATGGTTGTCCGGAAGGCTTGCTTGGTTTCAAGGCCTGCATCCACCCAAAGTTTTGCTGGTTTTACCATAAAATTGCAAACATAATCAATTGTTGATTCACTTAAGCGTTGAACATGTTCTAATTCATCAATTCTAGCGTCCAGAATGCGTCTTTTATTCATAAGAGCCACTATACCTATTTTTCTCAGATTGACTGATTTTACCTTCCAGAAGAGCTTCTAGGGCGTTATTTAGTTTGATATCTACCACAGATACCTCTTCGCGAGCTTTGTTTAGTTTAATATTAGTATTTCCAAGTTTCTTGACTGCTGTTCTTTTAAGTATTTCTTTGAATAATTTCATAGTAGATTCATTTGGAGCAATGGTCTGCAAATATTCAATAAAGAGCTCATGAAGTTCGGCGGTCTTTATGGATCCATGCCCTTTCGCGCAACAATGATATCTTGGACTTCTTTTACCACCACCATCGGTTGGCGCACTTCCGCGAAGATTCGCTCCGCAGTGCGGGCAAATAAGTAATCCTTTCAACGGATAAAGACTATTGTCGCTTGAAACAAGTTCGCGTTTATCCCCATTCAATATTCGTTGATTTTTATTATAGGTTTCCATCGTAATAATGCCATCAAAATCAATAATTTTAACTTGTCCACCACCAAGTAAGCGTTCAGAGTTGTTATAGCCAGCATAGGCAGGGTGCCTTAAAATACTGATATTTGGAATTTTTTGCATAGTTTCTGTTTTAATAATTCGATTGATTGAGTGCTTGCGTTTTTAATTACGAAATTCAACATTATTGATGCATCCTATTTTTCAAAAATAAACAGATATTCGTGAGCTAAGAGTAAGAAGTTATATTTAATAT
>CAVEGL010000026.1:4973-5976 GCA_963615165.1 bacterium
GAAGCCAGTTGCACGGCAATTATGTTGTTCTTTCATGATAATTTCCTTAAGCTTGAAACCAGCATCTTCAAAAACCCTCATTATCTTAAAGCTCAAAGGAACAACATGTCCTTTTTGTCTAGTATCGCCCATCAAAATTGCACAGAACTTCCCTTTCTTAAGAACGCGATAACTTTCAGAAGCCACGCTCTCCATCTGTTTAAGAAAATCATTAATCTTGAAATTAGACAAATCTTCTGGGATATCTTGTCCTTCGGAATAGTGAATAATGCTAGCGTATGGCGGATGAGTACAAATTAAATCAATGCTTTCATCCGGTAATGGCTTCAATAGCCTGGCGTCACATTTCCAAATTTTCACCTTACCGTCAGCACCTTCATGAGTGAAGTTGGTTTTCTCCTCACAACGCTCTAAAGCCTTGTCGTTAATATCTATGCCGACAATGTTACGGTTTAGAAGCTTAGCCTCAACCAAAGTGGTCCGCCTCCAGCGAATTGATCCAGGATTCAATCACCCTCTTTTGAATATCGAAGGATAACATTACGAGGGATATAGGGCGACCAATTTCCGCGCCATTTTGCATCGTGGGTAGCCCAGTTGCCACGATTAGGAAAGCTCCAGACACTAGTCATCTCAAGTTCAAAATCTTCCGGACCCCATTTTGCAATGTTCTTCGTTGTCATCTATTGAAATACCTTTTTAACCACTCCGTCTTCTAGATCTTGTATATTATACACATCTTCTAAAATATCGAAAGTTTCTTCAAGATTATGTTTAGCACTATTCCAACCTTTGCCGTCTGTAAACCAAACAAATGTAAATCCATTGATCTCTTCGGACTCCATGGCTAGTGTTTTACAACTTCGTGCCGTTTCATTAAGCTTCGAACCGCCGCCTCCGCAAAAATTAGTTTCAATACCGTAAATCATATTCTTTGTTTTGACGACAAAATCAAAGCGCTTTTCAGCTTTTCCTTGATTTGAAATCTCTGATAAATCAACGC
>CAVEGL010000026.1:5986-7616 GCA_963615165.1 bacterium
AATTTCACTAATATGCATCTCTTTGTAGTATTCAAGTTGAGCATTTTCGAGATAGCCTTCTACTAAATCTTCCATCAAATGTCCGCCGCGATTTTTGCGCCCATTAGAATCTAATCCAGTTTCTACGCCAGTTGCGTAATCAACCAGATTGTTAACGAGATGGTTCGAGATTAAATCAAAAGACCAGTTTTTTCATAAAAACTTTGTATTGTTCTACGGAATAATTCATCTCCTTAAAAGAATAAACAAACTCTCCATCCTCGTCCATAGCTTGTATTTCATTGGTACGCACTGCTAGAAGAATCGGAATACATTTGAGTATTTTTGGATATTGTGCAAGTAATTTTTCAAAATCATTTTTCAATATCTTTAGAACCGATTAGGGAATTCAAGATATTTAGCTCAACTTTCATACCGTCAATATTTCGATAAATCTTTTCAAAATTGGTATAGTAGTCATAATCCGCAATACTTTGACGGAAGGTACTAAGCCAATGACTAAAATTTCTATTCACTTTATCTCCTTTAGAAATTAGTTATTAATAATTCTTTTACCTTGCCACGTGCGTCGCTGTTGCGATTTATCATCCTAGTTGCTTCAACCCGCATTACCTTTTGTTTTGCGTAAGCGTCGTCGAAGAAGTTGTCATTCTCGTCTACATTCTTTGGATCTGAATTACTGATAGCAAGCAACGCACCTTTATTATCTAACTGCTGGACATATTGTGCAAGCTCAAGCTGATTGGCATCATTAAAAGCGCCCTCCGTATAAGAAGTGAAATTAGCAGTTTTTGTAAGTGGACGATATGGCGGATCGAAATATACAAAGGTTTTATCATCGATAAAGTCAGCAGACTTTCGGTAATCATCGCAGACAATTTTTACATTCTGTAACTTTTTAGAAACGGAGCGCAGATTTTTTTCGTTACAAATTTGAGGATTTTTATAGGCACCCATCGGTACATTATATTCACCTTTCCGATTGACTCGATAAAGCCCATTAAAACAAGTTTTATTTAAGAAAATCATTAGGGCGGCTGTTTCTACATTCAATTGACCAGATAATTTTAGTTCATTAAATCGGCTACGATGTGCCAAATAAGCTTCTTTTCGGCCATCTTTGCCTAATGATAGATATGGTTCCTCAAGTTGCCTCAAAACTCCTAACAGGCTGTCTAAATCGTCTTTTATGGCTAAATACGTGTTAATGAGCTCAGCATTAATATCGCTAATGTACACTTCGTCTAATTCAAATTTGTTTAAGATATCAAACAAAACTGCTCCACCCCCCACAAATGGCTCAGCGTATTTCGTAATTTTTTTATTCTTTTCAAAGGGATAATATTTTTCAATTTCTTTTAATAGTTGACCTTTTCCACCAGCCCACTTTAAAAATGGCTTCGCCTCATCATTTTTTTTAGTTTCTCGCATCCTAGCATCAATCGGTTTAGCAGCATTATCAGGAATAATCCAAGTATTGCCTACTCTAGTCGCCCCAACGACGCGCCCTCCAGAACAAAGAGCCGAAATGCGCCTTCGTGATATACCCCATTTCATAGCTGTCTCTTTAACAGAAATATAATTCATTTTTGCCTCCATTCTATCTCTATTATACTTCCATATCTAGAAT
>CAVEGL010000026.1:7626-8279 GCA_963615165.1 bacterium
ATCTAGAATAATGCTAGATCTAAAATAACTATTTCGCAATAATTTTACGGACGTCTTTCACGAAATCTTTTTTGAAATAAAAGGTATGATTTTTATTAGAGATATATCTTTTATAATGCTCTGAATAAATTGGATGATATTTTCCGTTTGCGTCTTTAGCATCTTTACTTCTAACTTGTATATGCCGGCCGTTCGACGTATGGATAAAGCCGTCCGGATCAGTTTCAATGTGGTTTTTCAATTGTTCACAAATAGAATAATAATCTGATTCCCAAATATCTTTAAGCACAGCGAATTTTTTAATGATAAATCGATATGGATACTTGGAAGATACGTCCAATTCCCTGGATCGCCGTCCTTACAAACTGGTACATAAAGGATATTGTTAATTTTTTCATAAATCCTAGTTTGTTCAAACGGTCTCTTATTAAAAAGCTCATCAATCATGCTACTAATTTGCGTAATAAAGATAGTTTCTTTAGGATTCCCCCAGGCGTCGCATTTGTTAGTTTTTAATTCGCCATCTTCAAAGTCTAAATTAGAACTCGAAAGACTCATTCCTAACGAAAGCTCTAGCAATTGACCGGTTTTACCTTTATTAATAATAATTTGTTCCATATCGGATGGAGAAAATAGGTCACAGAATTTTATTC
>CAVEGL010000027.1:0-7984 GCA_963615165.1 bacterium
GTCGCCGGCGTCGAATTCAACATTAATTCGCCCACCCGGCTTTCCGAAATCCTTTTCGAAAAGCTCGCTCTCCCCACCAAAAGTATCAAAAAAACCACGCGCGGTTTTTCTACCGGCGCGAGAGAGCTCGAAAAATTAAAAGATTTACACCCCATCATCACCCTCATCACCGAATATCGCGAAGCCGCCAAATTATTGAACACATATATTATCCCGCTCCCAGAGCTAGCAGATCAAAACGGTCGTATTCATACCACTTTTACCCAAGACGTCACTTCTACCGGGCGCCTCAGCTCCAAAGACCCCAATCTCCAAAACATCCCCACGCGTACCGAAGACGGCAAGCGTATCCGCACCGGCTTCATTGCGCCGGCCGGCAAACTCCTGGTTTCCGCCGATTATTCCCAGTTCGAACTCCGTCTCGCTGCCGCTCTGGCAGGAGACCAAGCCCTCATCTCCGATTTTAACCACGACATCGATGTCCATACCAAAACCGCCGCCGAAGTTTTCTACGAAACCGAGCTAAAACTCGGTCTGCCCCTTGCCACTGCTATGCAAAAAGTCACCAAATCCCAGCGTCGCGCCGCCAAAGTCATCAATTTTGGCATCCTCTACGGCATGAGCGCCAAAGGCCTCTCCGACGCCACGGGCATGACCATTCCTACCGCCAAAGCTTTTATCGACAATTATTTCAAGCTACGTCAACCTATCAAAACATATCTCGATCAAATCCTCAAAGGCGCCCGCGAAAACGGCTACGTTGAAACCTACTTTGGTCGCAAACGCTACACTCCGGACGTCAAATCCCCCAACTTCCTCGTCCGCCAAGCCGCCGAGCGCGCTGCCGTCAATATGCCAATTCAAGGCACCGAAGCCGACCTCATGAAACGTGCCATGATCAAGATTAGTCAAAAACTCCCAAGTAACGCCGACATGATCATGCAGGTTCATGACTCGCTCATCATCGAATGTCCCGAAGTAAGCGCCGAAAAAGTTGCCGAAATCCTAAAACAAGAAATGGAATCCATCGCTCCAGAGCTTAAAGTCAAGCTCAAAGTTGACGTCACCACCGGCACTAACTGGGGTGAACTGTAAACCATTCGTAGAATCAAACTCATATGCAAAGCCAAACACTAAAGTCGAACTCACACTAAAGCCAAATGCCCGCCAAAAAGCTAAAATTAAAATCATGCGTAGTTATCTCTCTGGGCGAACAGGGGTAAAAAACAACATAAAATGATCATTAAACCGCCCATATCAAACCAGACCCGCATCAAAAGCCCATATCAAGCCGAACCCGTGCAAAAACTCCACAAGTTCAATCACGGCTTAACGAGAAGCCTAGCGTTAGGAAATTGAGGCGCCAATTTTTTGTCTAGAGTAATAAGAAGAGCAGCATCAGACTGCTTAGCCTTTACAGCCAAATAGCAATCGTTAAAAGAAAGCTTAGGGTGCGCAAGGTAAAGAGTGAAGACCTCGGCAAGAAGTTCGTAATCAAAGTCTATGTTCATAATTTCTTCGAGAATCTTGAGACGGCTAACAAATTCTAACCTTGTGCCCAGGACGAAAATTGAATTTTTCCCGGATAGCCTTTGGGATAGTGATTTGCCCATTAACAATCATGGTTGCAGTGTAAGTGGCTATATTTATCTTTAATATTTATTTTATAATATTATTGTAGCAAAGAATATTATTTACCCCCCACAAAAACAAGCCTCAACCTTAAAACAATCCTCAGCTAAAAAAACAGATCTCACTCTAAAACAATAAACTCCCCCTGATAAAAACTCGGCCCCTACAACCCCCACTCCGTCTTCACGACCTCCAGAACCCGCCGCTCACGCTCTGCCACCGACATTGTCCACTGGTCGCTATCAAGTGCCGCATTCGCCGCGATAGCCGTATCGACAGGCACAAACGCTAACACAAAATCAGATTCTTTCTCGTGTTCGCTCAGATTTTGTTCCCCAACCTCGTCCGCCACTTTGCAGGTGTAATAATAATTCTCCTGCATAAAAACCTTTCCAGGCTCCTTGCCCTTCTGCACTCGCAAAACCTCCCCAAACTCCTTCGCCGAATCAGGAATCAAACTCAGCCCAGTCTCCTCCTTAATCTCGCGCGCCAAAGCCTCAATCCGAGTCTCATTTTCCTCAATCCCGCCACCGGGGAACTTATAAAAATGATATTTTCGACTATAAATCATCGCCATACGATTCTTCTCGTCCAAAATAACCCCTCGCACCGAAGGTCGATAAACCCTCTCGCTCGCCTCATCGTAATCTTTCGCATCCATCGTAAATAATTTTCTCATAAAACAATTATATCACGCCCGCTCAAAAACGAACTCGACGCAAATAAATCGCCGTCAAAAGCCTCATCATTCCACCCCCGCCCCAAAAACCGAGTCTATGCAAGTCCCACGCAACTCCAGTTTGTGCAAAAAATGCACCAACTAAACCAATGCGCCCAAATAATTCTTTACAAATCCTCAAATAACAGATATAGTTAAAGCAATGACTGGGAAACAAATCGAAATTTATCACGGAGCACAAGGGGAGATCATTTTCAATGTCGACAAAAACGAGCAAACCATCTGGGCAACTCAGGCGCAAATCGCAGAACTTTTTGGCGTTCAACGAGCAGCAATCACAAGGCATCTCGGCAATATTTTTCGCACAGGAGAATTAGAGAAAAATTCAGTATGTTCCATTTTGGAACATACTGCCAATGACGGCAAAAAATACAAAACAATGTATTATAACCTCGATGCTATCATTTCCGTAGGTTATCGTGTCAATTCCAAAAAAGCCACAAACTTCCGCATCTGGGCCACCAAGACCCTCAAAAGCTACGTCGTAGACGGCGTCGCTATTAATGAGCCCCGTCTAAAAGAGCTAGACCACCAAAAACTCCAAGAAATCGAAGGTGCCCTCGGCATTGTCAAGCGTCTCCTCGCCACTTCAGAACTCTCTCTCCCCGAATCTAGCGGTATTCTAGAAGTCATCAGCAAATACGCTCCCAGCTTCAAAACCCTCGAAGAATTCGACTCCGGTCGCATCGTCATCAAGCTAGATCAGCGCCAAAAACCCATCAAAAGCCTCTCTCTTCCCGAGTCCGAAAAAATCATCGCCACCCTCAAGAAAAACGTGAACGGCGGGGAACTATTCGGTCGCCAGCGCGGCAACGCCTTCGTCGCCTCGCTCGGCTCCATTATGCAAACCTTCGACAGCCAAGACCTCTATCCCACCATCCCCGAAAAAGCCGCTAATCTACTCTATCTCATCATCAAAGACCACCCCTTCTATGACGGTAACAAGCGCATCGCCGCCCTCCTCTTCGTCATTTTTCTCACCATCAACAACTACCACCTCACCAAAAACGGCGAGACCAAAATCTCCGACCGCGCTCTCACCGCCCTCGCCCTCCTCATCGCCGAATCCAACCCCACCGAAAAGCCACTGCTTGTCGCCCTCATCTGTAAACTCCTCGAAAACTAACTCAGCCTCCCCCACCCCAACAAAAACGAGGTCTTGGTTCCGCAACAGAAATGGCAAGCTGGACGCTTGTGTCAAGCTATCGTAAATAAAAACGGGGACACTGTAGCAAGCGTCCAAACTTTTTACAATAGAGATAGTATTCCATCGGCTATCAGTGCCCGATTTTTTGAGTGCTAACAACCTACAGAAAAATTCCTATTGATTTTGTTGCAATAAATTAAAGTTCGGACCCTTAATCATATCACGTAACCCCCAAAAAAATAAGCCCCCAAAGGGAACTAAACCCAAAAACAGAGAATCAAAAAGCGCCCCCACCCAGGGCGCTTCTTAAGATTCATAATTATTTACTCCGGCTCAAGCTCCACTACCCAAGTCGCAACTTGCCGCATATTCCAAGCTTGACCTCTACCGCGCATAAGCAATATTCTGTTCCATAGCCTGTGTCTCCAGCACCACCAGCCGCTCCGCGTCATCAATCGCCGAATTCACGCAATGCTTCACGCGCGCCGACTCCTCAGACTTCTTTGCGTCATTCCAACGATCCAAAGTCCCCACCAAATACCCCGTAATCCGGCGCAAACGCTCAAATTTACCGGCGTCAAAATACTCCGCGTGCGCATCAAAGTATTCACGCATCGCCTCATCGCCCGCCTTCTCGCCGATCAATTTCATCCCCACCTCTACTAAACACGAGACATGCATCGTCTCATACTGATCAAAATCTGCCAAACCCGCCAAAGCCTCCTCTTCGGAAATCTTCGCATACTTGTTAAGCGACTTCACGAACCTCTGAATCTCAAAATTTTCCGCATCAGTTGGATTCCGATAAATTATTTTTTTCATTTTCGCCCTTTCTGTTTAAGCATTACCTACTATCATTATACCACACATATAGCGCCCATCAAGACCATTTTCACACCAAATATAGCGTTTTCCACAACTTTTTTGTTTTTTCCGCGCAAAAGGAAACTACCAAAATGATTTTAAACATCAGAAAACACCATCCCAAAACGAGCCCACTAATATTACCCCCAATCCGCAAAAACCAGAAAAATATGCTATAATAATAGACAAATGCCAGGCTGGAACATTCATCTAGAAGCCGGCAGCCGCCTTGCTGACCGCCTGCAACTTTCCGGCGAAGCCAGAAAGGCCTTTTTGCTCGGCTGTCTTCTGCCGGACATCAACAACGGTTATATCAATAAAGTTAGCGTCACCAAAGAACACGAGGAAACCCATTACACTTCCAATCAAAGCTCTCCCCTCGATTTTTACACCGAGTACAAATCCCAAATCGACCAAAAACTCCCACTCTATCTCGGCTATCTTTTTCACCTCTATACCGACGATTATTTTAATCACGATTTTTATCGTCAAATCGAGCATCACCCCCTAGGCGAGGGTAAAAGTCGCGACGAACAACGCGAAGTTAAGCACCACGATTTTTGGATTTTCGACACCAATTTCAGCCACCGGCTCAACCTCACGCCAACAGATAGGGAATCACTTGTCGCGCAAGCCAATCAGATTCCCCCCATCGACCTCATCCCCGCCGACGTCGCCGACGTCGAGCGGATCTTGGCGGACCCCGAGTTTAGCAACGCCATGAAAGGCAAAACTTACCTTTTCTACACCGCGCCGCAGCTCGAAGATCTGATGGAGCGCATGATAACGAACTTCACTCAGAAATATCTTACCCCCGAGGGTCCCGCAAATGCCTGAGCTCCACGAAGTTGAAACCATCCGTCGCGGACTCCAACCTTTCTTGCTCGGCGCCAAAATCACCAAAATTGACGTTCACTGCGAAAAATACTTCCAGTCGTCAACTCTAGCCACCACTCAACTAGCTTCTTGTACCGTCAAATCCATCCGCCGCTTCGGCAAAGCCCTCGTCATCGACCTCGAAAACGGCCATTTTCTCCTCATCCGCCTCCGCATGAGCGGTCAGCTCATTTTCAACCCCAGTTCTGCTATCGCCACCCATAGCACTTTAAGCCCCACCCGTTTCGCCGTTGGTCGCCCCAGTAGTAATTTTGCCGCCCATCTCCACAATTCTCAAACCCGTGTGGTGATATATTTTGACCGCGGAACCCACTTCTGTTTGTACTGTCAGGAGCTCCCTCATGCTTAAAATTTTCACCGGCGAAGACCGCCTTTCCGCCCAAGCCGCCATCCAAAAGTTCCTCGGCGCAAAATACGAAGTCATCGAGGGCGCCAACCTCACCCCCGAGCTACTCCCCAGCATCTTCTTGGGCGCCTCACTTTTTGCCGAAAATCGCGCCATCCTCATCCGCGACCTCAGCGAAAATACCCCTGTTTACGCCGAACTCCCACAATATCTCCAAACCCCCCACAGCGTCGCAATTTTCGAAACCAAGCTCGACAAGCGTCTTGCCACCTACAAAGCCATCAAAGACCAAATCGAAATCCTCGATTTTCCCGCCCCGCGCGATTCTAACCAAAAACTCGTCTTCGATATATACGAAATCGCCAAGCGCGATGGTATTAAAGCCGTCGCCTCCCTCCGTCAAATCGAATCAACCAACGAACCAATCGCTTTTGCTGGCCTTTTGAATTCCCAAGCTATCAAAGATTTCGTCAAGCAACAGGGGACCATCGAGAAACAAAGGCTCAAAATCCTCGCCAAACTCGACATCGACCTCAAAACCTCACCTATTGATCCCTGGCTACTTATCGAATCCGCCTTGCGCACAATCGCACAACTTGACAAAATCCCAAATCTGTGCTACATTAGATAAATTACAGGGTTAGCCACCTCTATCCCCTCAAACTGAGCCACCCCCGCCCTCCCGCATATAAAACCCATTAGGAGTTAAATACCCAGATCCCACAAAACGTCCATCAGTCAAATCTTCTATCTTTTGTATTTGCTGTTCAGTACAAAGGCCAAACTAAACCTTTATAAATAAACTTGTTTAAATTCTCAATACTACCTTTTTTCCATGAGTAATACAGATGACAAAAATAAATTAATACTCCCAACATTCCACTTAATGTGTTGCGCTGTGTAAAGAGGGGGTTATTGTCCGTTGTAATAGATTTAAGCTCTGGGAACTTTTGCTTTATTCTCAACAGTGTCAGCTTGAGATTCTCTGCGGATAGACGGATTGAATATTATTTCTTTAACATAGGTTCAATTTCGTGCCTGTCTTCTATTGTTAAATGTTTTCCCATAATGCATTAAGAACAGTAGATAAAAGGGGTGTCCGGTTTGGTTTAAGCATTCAGGATTGAATTCGAGAATTGCTTAGAATATCATCGATACATAAAAGCAAAAAGCCTGCCGCAGTCATCACGGGTACAGGTCCGCGATGGTTGCCCCTCCGCGCTTGAAAGTGTAAATGATGATACGGGAGCATGGAAATATGTAATCTACAGCAACTATATGGGTGGCAATAGTATTCTTTCGAACGAAGATTTCGAATTTATCATCAAAACAATATTAGGCGAACCCGTCGAAGTCAAAGAGGGGGGAATAGTGTTGAATATCGACACTCTTATAATAGCCTCAAATCCCCCAAGCCTCCAACAAAAAGTCCGCCCATTCCCAAGCCACCCCCCCCAATAAAAAGCCCCCAAAGGGGGCATTTGTTTAAGCCAACTTAACATTAGCGGCTTTAGCCATCGCATGCAATTTAGACTTGCGACGTGAAGCAGTATTTTTCTTCAATAGATTTTTCTTTACTGCCTTGTCATATTCGGCCTGAGCCTTCGCCAAAGTCTCTTTCGAAGGATTTTTCTTGAAAGCCTTCAAAGCAGCCTTGATGTCTTTTTTGATTGAAACATTGTGTTCTGTGCGTTTTACTGCTTGGCGAGCAGCCTTTTTAGCGGATTTAATAATCGGCATTTTTTTCCTACTAGTTAAATTAATAATTACTTCACTTCATTATATCGCATTTTTACAAAAAAGTAAACCCCCCCGAGAATGGAGGGAATCATCACTGGAAATACCCCCTCAAACCCTGCTCTGATCTCTAATTGCCCTTAAGTTTTACAGAAAATCATTCATGCCATCACTTCATTCAGTGATCTCTATTCCCACATCCCTATTGCACAATCATTCAACTTATGCTAAGATAAAATCAAGAAAGGGGCTCAAAATGCCAAACGATGACGCATCAAATACAAATTTTACAGATACAAATCCACCATTAACCACCAACGCGCCGAGCGCTAATTCTTCCGCCACCGAAAATGCTGCTACCCCCAATATCCTTGCCCCAATAGATGCCGACATCTCCGCCGAAGTCGCCCGCAAAATCGGCGCATCGCACAACGTTCTCATTGCACTCTCTGGCAATCCGTCCGTAGACGAACTCGCCGCCGCCATCGGTCTCTCGATTTTTCTCGACAAAAACGACAAGCACGCCACCGCCATCTACTCTGGTGCCACCCCTAACGCTCTCGAATTCCTCAACCCAGAGCAAACTTTTGAGCCCACCGTGGACGCTCTGCAGGATTTTGTC
>CAVEGL010000028.1:0-7023 GCA_963615165.1 bacterium
ATAGTATCCATATAACAAAGGTCTGGTTTGACGGATTTTGGTCTTGTATAGGCAAAATTAACAAATTCGGAACAACAGATGTCGTCGGGGTTCAGAAAGCGTTCGATGGTACCGTCGGACGAAAATCTTGGTCTTGTGTGGGCGGTTCTAAAATGTAAATTTGAAAAACGGGTCACACTTTCGTTGCTGCGATTTTGATATAGTTTTAATGTCGCACAATATAGATTTTAAGACATTACAGATTTATTTGAAAGACGAATAAGTTTACATTTGGACTAAAAAAGTTTCCGGATACTTGACATGAGCGGTTCGAGGATTAGGATAAGACGGGTAGGCATGGGCGGCAGAATCGCGGACTGAGGCTGGGATCTTAAGTCGGATTACTGAGAGGCTCGTGTCGTTTTTTTGGGGGGTTAACCCTGAAAGTTTACATGTCGGGTTTTAGCGGGGCTGGAAGGCTGGAGAACTTGACGACTCATCCCGGATGGAAACTTGCGCTAGGTGGGGTTGAAGGTTTTACCAAGCTTAGCTAGTGCTTTAATCAAGTGCGGAGTTTCTATTGACTGTAACAGAGCGGGTTCGACCGACTGATACACGAGTGATTGGCGCCAAAAAACGAGCGACCTCAAGGGTCTCGAGCTGTGGCTTGATGTGATTTTTTGTCGATCGGCCGGCTTGTCGGCTACTGATGGGCTAAATTTAACCTGAATTCGGTGGATTCGGCGGATTTTGGTTGATTTTTGACAAATTTTGACAAAAATTTCTTTTTCGCAATTCCCTTTGTTTTTTCTCGTTTTTAAGACGAAAAACATGCCCAACGAGAATGCTGTTGGAGATTTTGACGCAAAAATCTGTAGGCAAAATCCGAACAAAAACCGAACAAAAGGGGGACACCTAAAAAACCGAACAAATACCGAACTACTATTTGCCACATTTTGACAATTGCATGGCGACAAGGCCACGTTCCGTGCCAATGACGCTCTGAGTCGATATTTCCCTGTCTGGACGAGCAGGAGCGTAAAAACACATTTTTCCCATTTTAATCGCGGGGCACCCTTCCCCACTCTGGAAAGATAGGCGTCACGTTCTGTCCCTGTTATCTAGATAGAAAGCCAGAAATGTTTATTCTTGCGCAAAATACATCAATAATACCCCCTAATTTAAGGCAAGTAGAAAGCCTTGCCTTTGATGCGAACATCGATATACTGAAAAGTATCAATTCCCTGCTCTGCTAGATACCGCAACATCCGATCGGCGTCTTCAACTGTTACGGCGGATCCGCGGTCGACGATAGTCTTGATGTAGCCTGAGTGGTCTTTGAGGTAAAAATCTACTTCGCGAATCGAATTGGCGGGAAGGACGGATTTTTCAACTTGGTAGCCCAAATCAGCAAAATCAGATTCGGCAAGAGCGATATATTCACTCATGCGTGTGGTGATTTCGCTGTTGGCGACAGAGGCATCTTCGTCGATAATGGGGGCAGTTGGGGCTAGAAAAGTGTTGCCGGCGGTTGATAATTCGATAATTCCCTGTTCTTCTTCGTTTAAAAAGACGAGAAAAAGCCAGATGAGGATGCCGAGCATTAAGAGAAAGACGGTGCTGACAGTAAAGATGCGACGAGTGGCACGTTTTTTGACCTTTTGGCGAGCGAGAGCGCGTTCGTTGGCGGTTTCTAGTTTTTCTCGGCTCGCTGCGATAGTGCGACCAGAACGGATAGTAGACTTGCGATTCGTAGAACGGCGCGCCAAACTTGGTGACGGAGGGGGGGGCGGAGCTTGCTGTTTGGGGGAACGGCGGTGCATTTACTTGGTCTCGCTTAAGATAATCTCGGCTAGATGGCGAGCCGCATCGCTACGGGCTTCCTTAGAAAAATTGGCAGACATACTGGCACAAGTTTTGGGCGAGCGCAAGAGATGCTGAATTTCGGAAAGCAGGATTTGGGGGTTTTGACACATGGCGACGTCGTCTATGACGGCGACGGCTGAATTTTGCTGGAGGTGTTCGGCATTTTTGACTTGATGTCCGCCCGGCAGACGGGCGAACGGAACCAGAATGGTGGGTTTTTGCAGACTGGCAAGTTCGGCGATGGTGGTCGCGCCAGCGCGCGAAACGACTAGATCGGCAGCGCCGAGGAGTTCGCTCATGGTGTTACAGAATTCAAAAAGGCGAAAATCCGACTCCAGATTGGCTTTTTGCCAATTTTCGTAGTGTTTGAGGTCAAGCATAGATTCGTAATGCGCGCGTCCGGCGACAAGAGCGACCGAGTTGTGTTCTAGCAATTCCGGCAGAATGGCGCGCGTGGCTTTATTGAGGTTTTCGGAACCTTGGGAGCCGCCAGTGATGACCACGAGGGGTTTGCCGGGGTCGAAAGAGAACGCCTTTTTGAGAGATTTTTGTTTGGCGGCGCTAATTGGCTGGAATTCGGCGCCTACCGGTATGCCAGTCCAGATATAATTATGGTGAGACGCGAGAGTTTCACTCGACAAGGGCATGCCGAAGGCGACTTTAGCGGCTCTTTTGATAAGTAAACGATTGGCGAGGCCTGTCACGGTGTCGGATTCGTGGATGATGTATGGAATTCTGATCAAACGCGCGACCAGTCCGACCGGCAGACACACAAAACCACCTTTGAGGAAAATAACATTTGGGCGCGTAGTTTTGCGAAAAAGACGCACGAAAGCCGTAAGAATGCCGGCAACAAACTTGCAGAAGCCCCATATATTGCCAAAAATCAAATCTCTCAGTGTGATGTCTAAATGTGTAAAATAATCTTGAAAATGCCATTTTGCGTAACGATGGAATTTGCCGGCTGGGATGCGTCGCACTCTGATGTATGGGTCCTTTTTGCGGCGCGTTTTTTGGGTACTCTTGGCACTATCGCCCCATGCAACGCCAAGTTCGGTGGTGAGTCTGGTGACGTTTTTGTAATATTTAAAATCCGTCCAAAATTCAACCTCTGTTCTGGGCTTTAAATCTAAAATTTCACGAATTACGGCTACGGCTGGAGTAACGTGTCCTCCCGACCCCCCGCCGACTACTAATATTTTCATTTGTTGGCATTACCTCTCTACTAGTATAACACGAAAGTTGCAAAACTAGACCAATTGCAAAAGAAATAAATATCATACTGGTACCACCATAGGATAAAAGCGGGAGCGTAATACCGGTGACGGGCACGAGTCCGGTCATAGCCATAATATTGACAACCACTTGTGCTGACATCCAAGAAAAAACACCGACGACGAGGACCTTGTGGCTAAGTTCGGGAATACCTTCGGCGGCTTTGAGCATGCGGAGCAAGATTAGACCAAAGATGCCAATGATAATCACTAGCCCGACAAATCCAAAGGTTTCACCGAGTATTGCAAAGATTGAATCATTGATAGATTCCGGCAAATAACCTGTAGCTTGAACGGAATTGCCAATACCGACGCCTGCAAAACCGCCTGTGCCGATGGCGAGGATGGCGTTTTCGATGTGATAAGTGGAGTCGGAGCTTTCGGCGCCAGAAATGGTGTCGATCCATGCGTTGACGCGTTCCATACGATGAGATGATGTGGCGACCGCAAGGACGGCAGCGGTAACAATAATTGCTAAAGCTCGTAAATATTGCTTGGCAGGAACGCCAGCGACAAGTAACGTGCCGAAAAAGATGGCGATAATAGCAACTCCGGTACCAAGATCACCCTGCGCGATGACGACTAGCCCGACGGCGGCACCGAAAACAAGGATGAGCGGGAACCAAAATTCGCGGAATTGACCGATTTCTCCGTTCGCCTTTTTGCGCGACAGAAAATCGGCGAGATAGACAACTAAAGCGAGCTTCAAAAATTCGGCGGGTTGAAGGCTGACGCCGCCAAGATTGAACCAGCGACATTCGCCGAGTTCGCATTTGGCGAGAGATGAGCCGGTCATGGCGAGAATCCAAAGTAGTACGGACATACAAAGTGCGGCGACAATAATCCATTTGGAGTACTTTTGGATTTTGTCGTAAGGGATAATTTTGAACGCAAGAAAAAATGCCACTAGCGAAAGAATGACCGAGCGGAGTTGCCCGACAAAGAAGAAATTTGCGTCGTAATTTGCGCCGTAAGTGGAATTGAGGACGTTGGCGCGCATGGGACCGATAGCGTAGATAATGATAAGCCCAAGCGCCATTAAGCCTAAGGTTGCAAACAAGATGACACGATCGGACTTATGCTTGCGCGGCTTCATATGGCGCCCCCTGTAGCGGCCAAAAAAACGCCCAAAATAGCGCATACTCCTGCAATGATCCAGAAACGCATGACGATTTTGGCTTCACCCCAACCGCAAGCTTCTAAATGGTGGTGCAGTGGCGCGGAAAGGAGAATTTTGCGATGAAGGAATTTCTTGGAAGCAAGTTGCAAGAGTGACGAGCCCGTCTCAACAACGAATGGCAGACCGATGATAGGCAAAAGCAGGAATGAATTGGTCATCATGGCGACAACGCCGAGTCCGGCTCCGAGGGCGAACGAACCAGTGTCACCCATCATAAAGCGAGCGGGCGGGACGTTGAACCAAACATACGAAAGAAGCCAGCCGACTACGGTTAAGCAAAAACCGAATAGTAGCATATTGCCCTGGAATAATGCAATAACACCATAGGCACCATAAGCAATGAGAGCGAGACCACCAGAAAGACCATCGAGTCCGTCGGTGATGTTGACGGCGTTCGATGTGGCGACGATTGCAAAAGCGAATATTAATATCATCGCAATCTTGCCTACTTCGAAGTTACCCGCAAATGGCACCATAATCGAAACCCAACCGAGCTTCGACGCAAAAAACCAGCCCAAAATAACCCCGACAGCAGAGATAAGCGTGAATTTGACCGGTCCGCGTAGACCGGCGGCGCCTTTGCCGGAACCGAATACGTTGATAAAATCGTCGATCATGCCGACTGCGGCTCCGCCCAGAAAGCCAGCTAGTGGCAACCAAGTCTGACCGCGATCCAGATTAAACATAACCGTAACGAGAAGGACCGCCAAAACGCCAATTAGACCTGCCATGGTGGGAAAAACGTGTTTGAATTTGTGGGCATGGAGTTTGGTCATAATAGGCAAAGTGCTGCCGTCCACTGTAGTTTGTTTCTGTTTTTTCCAAAATTTATATTTATAAGCAAAATAAGTATAGACTGGCGTTAGCATCATGGAAATCAAAAATCCCGCTAGTGCCAGTAAAAGTCCGTAAAACATTTCGTCATTAATATTCATTTATGCCTTTGGTTTTATTTTTAGATAATCGATGAGGTAATTGGAAACGGAGTCAAATAGATTGCCTGCGATATTGCCATCCATTTTTGTACCCTCTCCCCATATTTTAACCATTATTACGTATTTTGGCAACTCCCCTTCTGGTCCAACGAAGCCGATATAGGTGCCGACGAGTTCACTCATGGTGTCATCGTAGGCGCCGTCGGTAATAACTTGAGCGGTGCCAGATTTACCACCGATAGAATAACCGGCGCGGTCGATTCCCTTTTTGACTTTGTAATCACGGTTATTGACGAGCATTTCGCGCATAGTGGCGCTGGTCTCGCCGGTGAGAATTTGGTCTGTGACGGCGTCGGGGTTTTCCTCGGGGACGATTTCGTTATTTTCGTTTAAAGTTCCTGCTACGATTGTGGGTGTGCGATAGATGCCGCCATTTACGACTGCCGAGAAAGCGGTGGCGGTTTGAATCATGGTGAGGCTGAGATTTTGTCCGAAAGTCATGTTGGCGTAAGTGGAATCGCGTCCGTAGCCTTCATTTGGATCGGGAATGTAACCCTCGGATTCGATAAGCTCGATGCCAGTAGGTTGCCCTAAGCGAAATTTATTGTAATAATAATCGTACATTTTTTCGCGGCCGGACTTAGTGATGTCGGTAGTGCTGCCGCCGAGAAGCTTGAGCGCGTGAATGGAGCCCGTGTTGAGCGACCAGTAGAGCGCGGTTTCCATGCTGATAGTGCCGTAAATTGAGGAGCGCTGTTCGGCGTTTTGAATTTTCCAGCCGTCGACAATTTCGTAACCTTGGTTGAAATAAGTAGTGTCGGCAGTCATGACGCCTTCATTGATGGCGGCGGAAAAAATGAAATTTTTGCAGACCGAGGCGGGTTCGTACGGGACTTCGGTGACGTAATTTAGGTAGGCAGAGGCGTCTGCAACGTTACCATAGTTGCTCGGGTCGTAATTCGGCAAACTGGCCATGGTTAAAACCTCGCCGTTATTTGGGTCCATCACTAGGACGGCGGCGTTGGTGGCGACACTAGACTCCAGATATTCTGCAGTGTTTTCTTCGATGCCAGATTCGAGACCGCGGTCGACAGTTAAGACGACGCTTCGGCCGTCTTCGGCGGGAATTTTGACGTTGTCGTCGCCAATAGAAAGCGCTACCTTGTTAACATCGGCGATAGATTTAAGCATGCCGTCTTTGCCAGACAAAACGTTATTCAGAGAGCCTTCTACGCCATATTGACCCAGACCATCAGAATTGACAAAGCCAAGTAGCCCGGAGGCCAGCTCGCCCTCTGGGTAGACGCGTTGGTTGGTGGATTTGAGATAAACGGCAGAGATATCCGCTTCGGCGATTTTGTCGGCGGCGGAAAGTGGAACATTTTTGGCAACTACGGCATAACGGCTGCCAGCGACATTATAAACTTCGTCTAAGTCGGCGGTGGTGTAATCTTTAGCATAAGATTCGAGGGCTATTTTGATGGATTCCTTTTCGGTGATGGCTGGGTCGATAATGATTTGATAAGTGGTTTGATTCAAAACTACCGCGACTGGCTCGCCTTGGTCTAGCATATAGATTTCACCTCTGTCGGCAGTGATAGTTTCTAGCATCATGTGTTGTTCGTTGGCTTTGGCGACCCATTTTGAGTGTTCGAGAATTTGAATAACAAACAACCTCGCAATGATAATTGCAAGCGCAAGCAAAATAACGCATCGTAAAATTTTAATGCGCTTTTTGGCTATGTTAATGGTGGTTATGGTTTGGTTATTCTGTTGCATATCCTGTAAC
>CAVEGL010000028.1:7033-7960 GCA_963615165.1 bacterium
CCTGTAACTGTGGCATCTTCCATATTGGCAGCGACTGAGCTGGTTTTGGCTGATGCGATCGAATTTAAACGGGCTTTTTCGGCGGCGAGATCGTCTTTTTTGGCGCTCATTTCGGTGATTTCGGATTCTACGGAGGAAATTTCGTAGTCGAAACCGGTGGCTTTGGTGCCTTCCGAAACGTAAATTAAGCCAAAAACTAATGTTAGCATACAAACGATCACAATTTGTGAAATCGAGCCGAGATTCCGCTTAGTGTGGCGGACGGTGTTTCGGTTGGGTGCAAAACTAGCACTGTTCGCAGTTCTCCTAGTTGTGAATGATTGTTCTCGCATTTTTCCTCGCTTGATGTTTGTTTTGATGTTGATGTCGTGTTGTTGATTTGGGGTTCTTAGATTGGGGAAATTGAAGCTATCAACAATTTCCCCCGAAGGTCACACTTACACTCCTTTTAACCCTTTGGTGGACCAATGGTCCATAGCGCCAATAAAGGCTGGGCGGGCGCTCGGCTCCGCCCAGCGTAAACTCTTAGCGGAAGTTTACTTTAATAGTTTGCTTGCGAGATTTGTTCGCGACTAAAATTTGCTTTGGCATATTGCCTCCTTTTATTTTTAATTTTTATTTTTATCAATTCCGCTTGGCGCAGCGCAATTTGGCGCTGCGAGCACGCGGGTTGATAACTAACTCCTGATTTTCCGCAGTGATTGGTTTTTTGTTGATGATAGTGAAAGGCGATTCTTCGCCAAGGCTAGAAGCCTCTTTGAAAAAATCTTTAACCAGCCGATCTTCTAGACTATGAAAAGTGATAATCCCGAGGCGTCCGTTTTGGTTTAGTAAGCTGGGGATAAGCGGAAGTGTCCTTTCGATTTCGCCGAGCTCGTCATTCACTACGATACGGATTGCTTGAAAGATTCTGGTGGCAGGATGGGT
>CAVEGL010000029.1:0-7871 GCA_963615165.1 bacterium
TCAGCACCCCGTGAGATTTACAACCAAATATGCAAACAAATAACGCTAAACGCAACAATCGAAAGTGAAATTACAGCAAAACAAACGATAATTTTCTCAACAGTTCGTCCGATAGGTTATCTATACAAACAAATTGAAGGCAGAACCGCGTTACGTTTAGCACTCAAGCAAATGATTTACGAACGTATAGACGAAATAACAGGCGAAGTCAAATACTTTCTAACGCTTGAAACAGGGTATCGTTTCGGTAAGCCGCCAGTCTACGTAATCACAGAGGAAGCAGAAATAACCGCCGCCCGATACAGTGAATACCTTACGCTAACGCCTTACAACAGTTTTGAGCGTAAAGAGACGAGTTTTGTTGACAAAACAACAGGTCGAAGATACGTAATGAGCTACACGTATGAGGGAAGCGTAATAACGTTCAGTCAATTCTCGAAGGACGTAAAGGAGAGCTTCGATTTACCAGGATACATCAAAGCGATTATTTATGCAGAGGGAGACAAATGGGAGCGGGACTACCGTGCGGTTCAAGCCAAATGGCGCGAGAAGCAAGAAGCAGACATAGCGGCCAAGAAAGCTGCGATCCAAGCCAAGAAAGCTGCAGAAGCAGCAGAGCGCAAGCGTAAATCCCTAGAGAAAAAGGAAGCCAAGGCGGCGGCCAAGAAGGCTTTATCAAAACCGATAAAGAAGATTACCGAAAGTGATAAAGCGAAGTCTAAAACGAGTAAACCCACAACAGAGCGCAAGAAGAAAGAAGAGACAGTATCGGATATGTGGGCTAACTGGGCTAAAGGGAAGTAAAGCTGTTTTGTAAAAGCTTTTAAAATCACAGATAATTACAGGCGTTTTTCAAACGTTTTGTGAAAGGAGAATTTATGGCAGAAGTCAAACCAAATGGGACAATTTGTATCGAGATAGGCACTCAGAACTGGGAAAAGAATTTATCAAATCTGATAAAGCTATTACTCGATTTGGACTATGAAATTTACGTAAGACAAACAGACGATAAAGTAATAATTCTAAATTTCACTTATGATCCAAGCAAGATAGAAAGTAGTGGAAGCCGTTATATGCTTGTTACCAAAGGTGAAGAGGACGGATTGAAAGAAAGCAATCCAGACCGATAAAGAAAAAGCTATTCTTGATTAAAGAAAACCCTGAGGCGGCGGAGCCGACTAACCACAAGGCAACGCGTAGCGGTGGCGAAGTGGACGCGCAGCGAAGCGAGCAAGCAAAGTGCAGAACAACCGTTGCGTAACGTCTGTGGAGCAAACGGCAACGCAGGCTCAAAGAACAAATAAAAAGAAATTCGAATTAATTCCAAAAAAGTCTTAAAAAATACTTGACAAAGGAAATTAATTGTGGTATGATGTCTCCTCAGACGCTTGACAAATCTATTCAAAAGTGATATAATAAAACCATAGAAAGTTAACCGTCTCGAAATCGATACGGTAAGGAGTAATATGAAACGATTTGACAAAGAACTTATCAAGGCTTAACCACCGCATGGAAAGGAAGAATAAATGGCTACTACTACAAAAACCACTACTACAACTACCACAAAAAAGCCGAAAATACCCCCTCTATCCCAGTTGTGTTGGAACTGCAAAAGAGCCGTAAACTCCAAGGATTTTAAGTGTCCGTGGGCTGACAAAGGAACTCCGATAGAAGGGTGGACCGCCGCCCCTAATATAGTAAAACAAGGCGGGAGAAAGGATATAAACACCTATTACGTTACAGACTGTCCTCTTTACGTCGAAGATAAACCGTGGGGGTGCGATTATACCACTGCCCTCGCTTGGCTTGCTGAAGAGCTTGGATATTCCACGGCATACGTAAGAAGAAATTATAAAAAAATGCTTAAAACATACGAGGAAAGGTACGGCAAAAAACTTCCTCTTTGGATGTTCGAAAAAGAGTATAGCACCGATTGCACAAGCAAAAGCAAAAAAGAGGAGGAATTTTCCAATGGCTAAATCAAATGAAACGAGAGTGGGGGCTAATGGGAGAAAGCAGTATAATATTCAGCCCGATCAATTGTGTTGGAATTGTAAGCGCTGCACCAATCCCGATGGATTAGAATGCCCGTGGGCGGCGGATGGCGTTCCCGTCAAAGGGTGGGTAGCCACCCCAGGAAGGGAATATTTCCACACTTATTCGTATGACAACACGAAATCAAAAAGTATGGGGATAACCTACTCGATATCGGAGTGTCCGCTGTTCATTAAAGATAAACCGTTTGAGACCTATCCAGAAGCGATCGAATACATATCCGAAAAAGTCGGAGTATGCCCAAGGACCGTTTTGTCAAACGCCGAGTATTATATCAAGAAGTTCGAGCTTGTTACAGGTGAAAAACTTCCTTTTTGGGTAAAGGCTCACGCAAGAGAAAGAAAAAAAGATTTCTGCAATTCTTAAAAACCACGTAAAAACGCTTGACAAAGCCGCAAAAAAGTGATATACTATACTCGCAGGATCGATGAGAAATTCATTCTCAAATGCGTGTATCGTTCCTGTCCGCCGCCCGAAGAAGCGAAAGCCACAACGCGCCCAAGTGCCGAAGGGCGGCTAAACAAAAAACAACGAGGGAATTATGAGGTATTATTCAGATAAACTCGACCGAGCCTTCTACGAGAGACAGCAGTTGGAACGTAAATTCAACGAATTGAATCAGGTTATTTAATTAGTCCACACCAGGCGGCGGACAAGTAGATAAGTACAAGACACAGTATAGAAATTAAGTCCATTTGACTATCACCTCCGAAAGTGAAAGCACCTCCTATTATTCCCGCCGCCTTTTGCTTATACAGGATCTCGACTTTTAGTCGGGGTCCTTTCCTTTTCTCCAATAAGATTCAGGCAATCTGACAGGAATTAGTATGAAGACGATAGTTTACTCGACCAAGCATTGAATTATCCGTAATCGCCCTAACAGACTGCAGAGTAAAAAGATTAGAATTGATTTTGAGTTATTGTCTCCGTTTCCGCAATTGCCTATACCAGAGGGAAACCCCAGAGAGAGTATTCGACGTCCGAGTTTAACCTCCGCCTCCCCAAGAGCAGCTCCGCTTCCCGTTGGCTTGGACAGAGAGAACGAGAGCAAAGAACGAGAGCAGAGAGCAAAGGACAGAGAGCAAAGGACAGATAGCAGATAGCAGATAGCAGATAGCAGAGAACGATAGCAGGTAGATATCGGGTTTACGTCCTTTTAATTTATAAGTGAATACTTTATTGTTATAGATCTACTATGTATAAGTGTTATTAGTATTAATTTGTATATATTAGTATAATACATGTAGTATTAGTATATTAAAATTCATAAGTGAAGAGTATATTGTTATAAGTATACTATGTATAAGTAATAATATATTAAAATAATAAATATATCCTTATTAACGCGCATGCGCATTACTTATATAAAGGGGAAATAAAAAATATCCGCCGCCCAAACAAAAAATATTTTCCGACCCCTTCAAAACGCTTGACATTTGGCGGCGGTTGTGGTATAATATATTTGCAAGCTGAGGAACGGCGTTGGATATCGGTTGTGTAAAGTTGTTGTCGTTCCCCGCTTGCCCCAGGTCTTATCCGCCGCCTCACAACACGACATCCCTTTGGTGGCGGGGAGACTTGAGAATTTCAAAGAGGTGATTTATGAAACTTGAAAGTTGCCGTAATTTTACGGGCGAAGAAATAGAAACCACAATTACGATGCTTGGAAATGGTTCGGAAGGTTTCCGCGTTTACACGACTAGCAATTCAATGCTTAACAAAATCGGGAAATTCCTTGACGACCCCGATACGCCCTGGTCGATAGAAAAAATCGAACGCTACTCTGATGACATTCCCTCGGGTTACTTCTTCAAGTGCTCGGTTAAGAACTGCTTACAACTTAAAGCCAAAAAGGTAAGCAGAGAGCTCACGGAAGAGGAAAAAGAGGCACTCACTCAACGTTTCGCAGCAAGCAGAGCGGAGAAAACAACCTGAAATCAAATTTAAGGTAAAAATCTCCCAATACGACTGGGGAATAAAAGATAATTCGAGGTTGGGTTGAATACTCACCCGTCTCGAAGTCTTTTTTTGGAAATTATAAGCAAATTCAATAAGCTTACTCGCAAAGTTCTTTGTATACATTTTTATACTCCAAGAGGGGCGGCGGTCCGTATGGTTCGGGCTGCCGTTCTTTATTTATAGACGTGGGGCGCTCGTCTGGGAAATAAAGGGCGTTCATGATGGTCGAAAAAATATGGCGCGTTCATGCGATTTGAGCGTGAGCGAAAAAATGGGCGCCGCGCATTGGAAGAAAAAGGGGGGGCAGATGAAACAAAATGTGCCCCTGGGGTTAAATAGCCCGCATAGTAACGGCTGCTGGGTCTTTATTTAAAGTGGCAGAGGGCAGTCCACTATTTGCCTCGCGAGGCTGGAACATCCGCGTTTTTTAGGCGGTGCGGATGAAAGGCCGCCGTGTTGTTACGGGTTAACGACGGTTATCCCCGCCGCCGTGCATGTAGTAGCAAAACATCACGAAAATAACCGAGATTATAAACAACCAACAAAAACCTACCATTTAAAACCTCCTGTTATTATCCTGGATAGATTTTACTAATACATAGATACCAACAAACCATATAAAGAACGCAAGTCCCATCACATCACCTCCTTTTATTAGTTTCGATTGTTGTAAAGCCTATAACCAATATGAACGTTATCAAAACATAAATTATCACATCACCTCCTTATAGAAAGAAACATTTTTACCGAGTACGGAATTGCAGTTGTAGAATTTGTATTCTAAACAAAACAAATCGAAATCCTTTTCTGCTGGCATTTCGGCTGGATACATCCAAACCGAGCCAATACAGGTGTTAGACGGAAGGCAGAAAACTTTCTTACCTTCGTCGTGCATTTTGCGTGCTGTTTTTCTTGTAATTTTCTCGTAATTCATATTAGAGAACCTCCTTATTTATTTTTGATATAATTAAGAACATCTTCGAGTAATGCCGTTACGCTATCGCAACTTACATCAATTTTTTCTTTTGCGTCATCAATAAACCCGATTTTACGGTCAGAGCGACGGAATAACCAAACGTATTCTTCGCCTCCGTCGTATCCCGTGTAAGATGCGAGTGAGTACCCGTATTGTTGAACTACGGGTGTTAAGACTTCTTTTACGAAGTCGTTTTTGCCTTGTGTGTTACTTTGATAAATTTTAATGCCTGACATTTCAATATCCTCCTTTAATTCGACAAGTTTGATTTGCCAACATTCGTTGATTGTGTCGATGATTTTATCTGCTTTGAATCCGTCGAATAATCGATAAACATTTACCGTATCCCAATCGTCAAATGTCGCGTTTTCATCGCAATCACAATTGCCTATACTTATGCCCATATTTAGCCATTCGAGAGCTTGATAAGCCCAAGCGCGCAACGAACCATAACGCTCGAAAGCGAAATCTGCGCCTTGGTAATCAGCCGTGTTTACGTAGATTTTGTCGGTTGGTAATTGCTCGATTTCTCTGACGGATTTCGGGAAATCGGTTTCAAATCTTTGCTTATCTTCTTCGTGCGAGAAATCCATGTTAAGGTATTCGTCGAGAGAAGAGATGTTTTGTTGTTCTTTGAGTTGTGTTAATGTAATTTTGTTCATATTTTTATACCTCCAAAATTTCTATTATTCTGTCAATCGCGAATTCGCGAATTTTGTAACAAAGCCCGTTATCAGGGTCGTTTGTTTTCTGATAATCAGCGGTGCGATAAGCGTTTTTGTAAACCTCGCATAACGTTTCGATGTTTTTGTTACCGTCGCACGTCGCTTCGAACGATAAACCTCCGACTGCGAAATCCCAGCCTTCGGTTTCTAATTTGTTCATAAATTCTGCCTGTGTCATATTTTATCTCCATTAATTTTTCATTTGTTTTTCCGCCCATTCGTTCATGGGGGTGATGCTTGTGCCACCTGCATAGTTGAGTCCTTCGGTGTTCTCAAAGTATATAGCTTCTTCAAGAGTGTCGAAATACTCTTTTTGAACAACTGTGAGACTATCGCCGATAAAATCAAAACACATTACTTCGAAATTCATATTTACCATTTATCTCCTAATATTTAAGATAAGAAGGGCTCAAACGAGCCCCTCTAAATCTTCGAACTCGCCAGCCATACGACGAGTGGTTTCTTCGAACGCAAACCAAGCCAATAAGTTTTGGTTGTAGTCGTAGATCGCCAACGGATCTTCGTCATCCCATTTGTCACCGAACAAATCGGCAGGGCTTTTAAGACCGCACTCGGAAAGCATGTTGTAAAGCAATTCGTTTATTGCCTCTTTATTTGCTTCGTAGTAAGCAGTTGTATCCGAGTAATAGATCAATTCGCTTACACACCCAGATTCGCAGCCATATTCGAGTAACTCTTCAACAGCTGCTTTTGGATCATCGTAGTCTTGGATTTTGTCGATAAAGTGTTCGCAAACCGACTGTAAAAGATAATCTTTTTCAGTGATTGCTTTGTTGTTAAGGGCGTTAAGGTTGTTTTCTGTGAATTTCTTATACATTTGAAATTCCTCCATAAAAAAATATTTTTTGTAATTTGCGGTTTACTGTACGAGACCGCAGGCTTACTTGCCCACCAGACGCTTTATTACTTCAGCAGGGACGTCTAAATCCATTCAACGCTTCCGCGAGGAGTGCCTAATAATATTAAATTGTAATTTGTCAAAACACGATTAGATAATCGATTGATTATTCTTCGTCGGAGTTTTCATCCTCTTCTTCGTCTTCGTCACTCCAAGAATCAATAACTTCTTCAATGTCATGATCACCGAGGCTATCTTCTTTTTCGACGATGTAACGAGCGATGTCAGATGGATAAATATTATCGCGAGGATTATCACTCGATTCGAGGTGGCCGTACCCGTTCACCCAAAAATAACTATCATTGTAACGATAGTCGCTGTAGTTTAACTCACGAGCGGCTTCAGAGAATGAGCAATCGCCCATAACCTCGTTAAGCATGCAATCGTCTTTTCGATAAATCATGTTATCCCTGTTACTGTACTGCTCGCAATAATTGTTGTGAACTGAGACAATATCACTATCATCCAATTCGTTCAAAACTTCTTCTACCTGTGCTAACTTTTCTTCATAAGACTTTGCCATTTTTATATCCTCCTATGGCTTATATATGCCCCGTTTATGGTCGTTAGGTCAACCGTTTTTATTATATTTTTAAGTTTCTTGAGCCGCTGCTTTACGGTCTTCGACAAGACATTTATCTTCGGTCCATTGTATGAGAAGCAACGGAGTATCGTAGCTCACATCGAACGTATCTTGTAAAACGTCTTTAATCAACCTTTCGGCATCGTCTTCATACATATAACTTTCATTATAATCGAAAACTCTCAAATGGTTACCGCCGTAATAATCGAAAGCGAGTTGTCTGTTGTCGCTATTAAACCCGATTTCGCCCAACTCTTTCACTCCATACCAACCCGTTTCTCTTATATCCGAAAATACTTCGGGGATTGTGATTTCGCAATCATCATCGTAAGAAGTTAATGCGAAGTCAGCGACGAACGCCGTCTGTCCAGGTTTTTTAGTCTTTGCAAATCTTTGTGCGAGATGTTTCGCGAAAGAAGCGATTGTTTCAAGGGTGTAGGTGTTGTTGTCGTGTGTAAACTTTATTTTCATAAAAATCCTTTTTCGGCTCTTGGCGTTTGAGAGTGTCCCGACGTGTTTTATTATTTTGTTAGTCGATTGACGTTTCGATTATACAGCCGTCCTCGTCTATTTCCAAATCCTTAATCTCGTCATAACAGTCGAGGAAGTATTTGGCAAGAGTTACGTAGTCCTCGTTTGGTGTGATTGACACGC
>CAVEGL010000030.1:0-7780 GCA_963615165.1 bacterium
TTTTTGCGATTGATCCGATTCATTACCCGCACAATCATGAAAATCACATAAGCAATAATCAAGAAATTCACCACATTCTGGATGAAATTCCCGTAAGCAATCACCGCCGCATCCTGAGCCCCGAAAAAGTTTGGAACCGTAATCGAAAGATTCGTAAAATCCACTCCACCCGCCAGTAGCCCCACGATTGGCATCACGATGTCATTCACCAGAGAATTCACGATCGTCGTAAAAGCTCCGCCCACCGCGACACCCACCGCGAGATCCACCACCGAACCACGGTTAATGAACTCGATAAACTCCTTCTTAAAGCCGGAACCGTAATTCTTTGCCTTTTTTAAAGTTTCTTTTGCTTTTTCTTTTGCTACTGCGTTGTCTTTCATATTTTTCCTTTCCCGGCAAGTCTCCGTTTTGCTAGATGGCCTCTACTTCGTCTCCGAAAAATCTTCGAATTTGGTCGCCAAATTATTCAAACTCCCATAAGATGTCGTCAGAAACTCTCGCAAATTTTCGTCGCTTGTTGCGTTCAATATCTTCGTTTCCTCCGCCATAAAAAGCGAAATCTCGTAAGACATTTTATAAGCGTAAGTGCGATCGAGAATGCCATTAATTTTTGCGTCAAACAAATCTGCTTCCAAGGCATCTCGCTCCGTAGTCGCTTTCTCCGTTACATCATCTTCGATGTCGCCCTCTTCAAACCCATAAGTTTCCGTTAAAAAATCCGTCAATTTTCGGTCAGTATTTGCCAAAACACTAGCGAGCGACGCACTAATCGAACGCAAATCCGATGATTTTACGTTTGTCTGATAAGTTTGCATCACCTCAGAAGTGTTCTCCAGATGTAGCATTAGCGCAATCTCTAAATCTTTCGTGCTAGTCTTCATGCTGCCCAACATCGCCCCCACTATCGCGATTAGCACAAAAGCAATCACGCCAACCGCACTCACCAGAAAGATTTTCGACTGCAAAAACCTCGCCCCACCGGCAGATTTCCGTGTTGACCTCGCCTCTGCTGCCAATTGATTTAAATATTCCTGCCCGTCCATATCAACATTATACCACAGCAAGCGTTTTCGCGAAACAATTTCAAAACAAACACCAAAATCAAGCCCTCCAAAGTTTAGAACGTGATGAATGACTGCTGAACGATATTTTTATCCTCACTGGACCGCATTAGCCGGAGAGATGTAGACTATTTACGTTACCCGCCCTGTTCACTTAGCCAGAAAGATAGTCAACTCGCCCTCCATTCCCGGCAAAAACAACCCGGCATAGATATGAAAGAGTTCAATCTGAACCCTTTTATTGCTCATACCACCCTAATTATCTGCTATAATAGTACCATGCAAGACGTAAAGGAGGAAATCAAATCACGCCTCCCCATAGAGGATGTCGTCGGTCAATATGTCGAATTGAGGCGTGCCGGACGCAATCTCAAGGGGCGCTCGCCTTGGGGTGTCGACAAAACTCCCAGCTTTATGGTTTCGCCGGAAAAGGGAATCTGGCACGATTTTTCCGCCAATAAAGGTGGCGACATTTTTTCCTTTGTCATGGCGGTCGAAGGCATTTCTTTCAAAGAGGCGCTCGAAAAACTTGCCGCCAAAGCCGGCGTCGAACTGTCTCGATACAGAGGCGGCGACCTAATAGTCTCCAAGAAAAAGCTCCGCGCCAAAGAAGCCCTCGCGCTTGCCACCAAATATTATCAAGCCTGCCTCGTGCGCAGTAAACCTGTTTGTGAATATGCTTTTTATAAGCGCAACCTAAATCGCAAAACCATCGCCGACTTCAAGATTGGATATTCGCCCGCCAGCGGCAAAGCTCTGTTAGAAGTCCTCAAAAAACGCGGTTTTACAGAGGCGGAACTCGAATCTGCCGGTCTTCTCAACCGTTTCAAAAGCGATATGTTCCGGGATCGCATGATGATTCCGTTCATTGATACTTCGGGCAATGTTATCGGGTTTACCGCTCGGATTTTGGGCAAAGGCGAGCCAAAATATCTCAATACTTCCGACACGATCCTGTTCAATAAATCCCGTTTTGTTTTTGGACTTTTTCAGGCCAAAGAATCCATCCGTCGCAACGGTTTCGTGGTGATAGTCGAGGGCAATATGGATGTTATTTCGTCGCACCAAGCTGGCGTTGCCGAAGCTGTTGCGACTTCTGGCACCGCCATGACCGAACAGCACCTCAAAATTTTAAGCAATCTCACTTCTGATATTCGCCTCGCTTACGACGGCGACGCTGCCGGAATTAAAGCCACCGAGCGCGCAATCATGATGGCTGGCGACCTCGGCATCGACCTTACGGTTATCTCCGATTATCATGGCGCCAAAGATCCCGACGAACTAATCCAAAGAGACCCGGTTCTCTGGCAAGACGCCGTCGAACATCGTGTTCCGGCCGTTGAGTGGTTACTCGACAAGTACGAAGAAAATCTCAATCTAGACCTCGCTCCCGATAAGCGTAAATATTCTGATATCGCACTCAAGCTTCTTGACTACATCAAAGACGAAGTCGAGCGCGCCGGCTACGAAGAAAAAGTCGCCAAGAAACTCGATATCGAAGTTGCTATTTTGCGGAGCAAAAGCAATCGTCTAGCTGAAAATCTCGCCGAAAAATCCACCAAAAAATACCTCAAAAAACCCAAAACCGAGTTTTTGAGCGACAAATTGCAGAAAATGGCAGACGACCTCCTCGCGTTAAAACTTTACGGCAATCTCAAAACCACCAAAATTCCACTCGAAACCCCAGAAGATACCACGCGCCTCTCCGAATTGGAGCTAATTTTCAGCTCAGAATACGGTGCAAGCGATGCCGATTTGGAGCAAATCGCCGCCGAACTCTTGTCTCGCTACCAGGCGGAGGTTAACCGCCAAAAAATCCAAACCCTAACCCAAAAACTCGAATCTTTAAGCGACGATGACCCGCAATATCCGGAAATTTTGAAGCAAATCAGCATTTTATTGCGCAATTAATGAGCCGGCATGCTCGATCACGGGTCCGGAATCATCGCAGCAGAAGAGAACCGTCTATGCTTTTAGTAGTTCCTATAGGCCGATAAAGCCCATCAACATTTCGTAAAATGCCGCAAGTATAAGCCGGCAAGGACTTGCAAAAAAAATAATTTTAAGCTATACTAAAATCAATGAGCGCTAAAGAAGAAGATATCTTAAATCAAAAAGATTTAACTTTTGATTTTGACGGACCAGGCGGCGACGAGCTTTTGCAGGAAGAAGAACTTTCCGATGAAGAACTCGCCATCACCGCCGAAAACGTCGATTCGTTTGCAGATGATTCAGTTCGTCTCTATCTCCGCGAAATCGGCAAAATCCCACTTTTGACACCAGAAGAAGAAGCCGATTTGGCTCAACGCATCGTAAAAGGCGACAAAAAAGCTAAAGACAAAATGGTCGAAGCCAACATGCGTCTAGTCGTTTCTATCGCCAAGCGCTACGGTGGCCGCGGACTCGATTTTCTCGATCTTATCCAAGAGGGAAATACCGGTCTCCTTCGCGCCGTCGAAAAGTTCGACCCCGAAAAGGGCTTCAAGTTCTCCACTTACGCGACCTGGTGGGTGCGTCAAGCCATCACGCGCGCCATCGCCGACCAAGCTCGCACTATTCGCATCCCAGTTCACATGGTTGAAACGATCAATAAAGTCTTGCGCACCACCCGCAAACTCACCTCCGAGCTCAATCGCGAGCCCACCAACGCCGAAGTCGCCGCCGCTCTCGACATGGAGCCAAGCAAAGTCGACTACGTCATGCGAATCAAGCAAGATGTCGCCTCTCTAGACGCCTCAATCGGCCGAGACGGCGATGATGATGAGTCTTCACTTGGTGATTTTGTCGAAGACGGCGAGCGCGCCTCCCCCGAGGAATCCGCCTCAAACCAAATTCTCAAAGAGCAACTTTCCGAGATTATCTCAACTCTCACCGACAGGGAACAAAAGATTATTCGCCTCCGTTTCGGCATCGGTGGTGGTCGCCCCCATACATTGGAAGAAGTCGGCACCGAATTCGACGTCACGCGCGAGCGCATCCGTCAAATCGAAGCCAAAGCCCTCAATAAATTGCGCAAAAATAAGGATACCAAAAAACTCCATGATTACCTTAAATAAATATTTTAAACGTTTTTGCCTCGGCATTTTTGCCATATTTTTCGGCAGCCTTCTTTTACAAGTCCCCGTTTTTGCCGCGGAAAAAGAATGCACCTGTAGTGGTAGCGGCCTGAAAGGGACTATGCCGGAAACTACTATTTTAAGCGAAAGCACCGCCTGCGATTGCGGCAACGGCGAATCCATCAAAGGGC
This sequence comes from bacterium, assembly GCA_963615165.1. Taxonomy (GTDB): domain Bacteria; phylum Patescibacteriota; class Saccharimonadia; order Saccharimonadales; family Saccharimonadaceae; genus Nanosyncoccus. The sequence goes on from CAVEGL010000030.1 coordinate 4,312, forward strand.
TACTCAAACTCGTAGTCGACATTATGACTATCGGAATCGGCATTCTCGGCGTTATCGGCATCACCATCGTCGGACTCCAATACCTTACCTCTGGCGGTAACGAAGAAAAAAACCGCAAAGCCAAGCGTCGCATGCTAGAAATCGTTATCGGACTCGTTGCATACGTGATTTTGTACTCCGTTTTAAGCTTCGTCCTCCCGACTTTTCAGGGGCTCAACCTCTAATGCAGCGCATCATCGCGGTTTACAACCCGCGCTCATCGCGTTTTACCAAAGTCTGCCAAGAAGTCCTAGATTATCTGCCTAGTCTCCGCGGCTACACCATCGGCAAATACGAGATTTCTCCCACCAATTTCGAGCAAAACGTCTCCAATCTATCCCGCCTTCTACAAAATAACGATTTAGTCATTTCAGCTGGTGGCGATGCCACCACCGCCATTGCCGCTAATGCTTGCCTCAAGTCCCACAAAAACATTAGCCTCGCCGCCCTTCCTTACGGAAATTTCAGCGATTTTGCCCACGCCCTCAATCTCCGAGAAATTGAACAAATTTTTTGTTCAGACGTCAAAACCATCGATTTTTACCCCTTAGAGATTCATGTAAATGATAAATTTTTCCGTTACGCTACCTGTTATGTCACTATCGGCATGACCGCCGAATCTGTCGGATTATTCGATGAACCCAGTATCCGCCGCAAACTCCACAGCACGCGCCGCACGCATTTGTGTTCGTACATTCATCTCGCCAAATGGTACTTCAAAAACCATCATACCAAAATATTCCTCCCCGGTTTTCAGCTCAATTCCGCCTCGCTCGCCTCGTCTACCACCGATTATTTCGCCATCAATAGTAAATTCGCCTGCCACATCATGAAGGGAAACACAGATTTCCAGTCGCCCCAAACTTTCCATAGCCTCACATCCAATCTCGCCGCCTTTCACCACCTCTGTTCTTTTATGACAAAAAGCATTTTTGCGCATATTCCCGCTAACCCAACCAAAGGCGACATTCTAGAGTTCGCGCACCCCGCAACCATCACTATCCAAGCCGAAGGCGAATATCGAACGTTTCCCAAAGTCACCAAAATCGAAATCAAAAAGTCTCAAACTTCGCTAAAAGTGAAATATCTTAAATAATCGGGCGCAGTTCTGCAGGCAGCACTCTCGTACCCTAATTATCTAGCGGATTCTTGACCGCTTATGTTTATTATGCTACCATTAACAGTAAGAAGTAACGAAAGGAATTCCAATGCAAACAAACAATAATCTGGGCGAATTCGTCTTCGAGCTCATCCGCGCAAAAGGCGACGTCGCGGACGAAGCCACAACGCACGCTAGTTTATTAGAGGAGCTAAATAGCCGCATCGATCGAGCCTTGCTTAGCGCTTTGCCGGGCGACAAATTGGATGCCATAGAGGAAGCCATCAAAGATAACACTATCACTGAGGATATGGTTGCAAATGCTCTAGAGGGCTCAGATATTGATGCTGCCTCTATTATTTCAGAGACTCTTGAAAATTTTCGTGACGAATATCTTGGCGAGGCGGCATAATGGCTGGCGAGACGATTGTATCGAATCCAGAGAATAGTAATTCTAGCGCAAGTTCCGGCTGGGAATCATTATCCGAATACGGAAGGGAAAACCCCTTCCAAGCCGCCCCCAGGACGGAAACCACAATCGGTTCCACTTTACATAGCGCTAGCGAATCAGTCAAAACTGACGCCGCGCGTTTTGTTGCGGGCTGGCAGGCCAGCAGGGCGCAACGGCAAGCAGACGCTCTAGCCAAGAGACAAGAAGCAAAAACAGAACGAATATACAACCTCGGGCAAACCTTTAACGAAACATTCGAAAAAAGAAGCGATGCCTATGATAATGTTGCATCCAAAAATGAAACAGTCAACACATGGGCACAGGAAAACAGCGACGCTAAAACTGCCCTCAAAGATCTGAAGAGCGAATACAGTGTCGGAAATTACGTCAGGACGCAAGCCGAGCAGGTCGGCGCAATCCTGAAAGCCAACTCTAGTGCGCTAAAAGCAGGACTCAACTATTTTAAATCCAAAATTCTCGCAAAAATACCCATCGTTTCCATTCAGAGTCCAGACAAAATCGTCAATCAGCAACCACAGCAAACACCGGATAGAAAATTGCAGTTTGCAAAAGACGCTATAAAAACCAGACAACAAACCAAAGAAGAATACGAAAATGCCAGAGAGCGCCTTAAAAACGTCAGAGAGGGCTTAAAGACGAATCGCCAAGAGCGAGAATCTGGTCTTGGAGAGATTTTCCAAGCCAAAGGTCGTCTAGCGGAAAGCAAGCGCGAGTTAACCAAAGCCAAAGCGGAGCGCGAACAGGCTCAGCAGGCATACGAATCAGCCGAGAAACAATTTAGTCTTGCAGAAAAAACATTCAATACTGTCAAGAACGAACTGGAAAGCATAAATGACAAGAGAGAAACCGCCGACGCCAAAGTTGAAGAGATCAAAAAACAACAAGAGCAGTTGGAAGATTTAGCGAACTTCGAAAGAGCCCTCTCGAATCGTAGTCCTCGGGTTATGCGCGAAAATCTAAACCAACAGCTTAATCAGCTCCAACAGGATAAGCAAAATCGCTTAGAGGACATGCTACTAGTATTGGGCGCAGATAACTTGGAACAACTCAGCGACGACGATCAAGTGCGAGTCTTAAAACGTTTCCAGTCGGCCGATGAAAAGATTGCCACTATCGAAACCAAATTATCCGCCTTGGACGAATACGAAGAACTCAGAAAAGACAGAATGAACACGATGTCTTCCCATCCAACCGTCCGAGGAGGGATTAATCGGGCTTTTCGTAGTCTGAAAAACCGAATCGTCGCACAATTTTCATCAAGCAACAATATCCCGCGAGAGAATCAGGCTAACGTCGCTTAGTTCCGTTAGATAATATCACTTTTTGCTCGTCGGCATCGCTCGGATTGTTTTTGAATGTAGCGTAGTTCTATTATGCGAATATCAAATAAGCAGAACGGAGCGACAGAGTCAGATTCAGGATAGATGACAAATGTCGGCAGGGCATCGAGAGGGCCCATTCCGCGCGAGCATTGTTCGATTTTGCCTCCCACAGCCTCCCAGCCAGAATAACCATTAAAAAGTGGCGTTCTCCAGCCGGTTTTCCCACAACCCCCCAAAGTATGCTATAATAACCCCATGGAAAACGTCAAAATTTTAGCAGTTGTAGGCATGAGTGGCAGTGGCAAATCGGTCATCGTAGACCACTTGACTAGCCAAGGCTATCCCAAAGTCTACTTCGGGGGCATGATTTACAAAGAAATGGCAAAACGGGGAATTGAGCGCACCGAAGACGGTGAATCCGAAAAGGAATTCCGCGAAATGATTCGCGCCACCGAAGGCAAAGATTGGGTTGTGCGCCAAGTTATCGCCGAAATCAGAGATTTAATCGCCGCAGGTCAAAAACGCATCGTCTTAGAC
>CAVEGL010000031.1:0-3998 GCA_963615165.1 bacterium
TGGTAACACTGCTTAAAAAGTCTGAGAAACAATAGGTTCCTTTCCAAACCATAAAAAGCACAAATTCTGCCAAAAAATAAAAACCGTCCGCGTTTGCTCCTCCAGCTATCCACGTTTACCTCAAATTCAATGGTGCACCAAAACCCAATTTATGTTAAAATATACTTATGTTAATATCGTCAATAAAACTCATCGGCACACCAGTACTTAGTATGCAGACCGTCAGCCCCATAGCTACCGTCTCCGCCATCATCATTGACCCCGACACCCTAAAAATCATCGCCCTTCGCCTCAACGGATACATGGTTGGTCGCTCCAGCACCAACTTACTTCTCACGAATAGTATCCGCGAATACTCCCACTTCGGCATCATCATAGACGATCTAGACGAGCTCATTGCCGATAACGATGTCCTGAAACTCCAAAAAGTCCTCGAACTTAATTTTGAACTTTTAAACCTAAAAGTCGAAACCAAAAAAGGTTCAAAACTCGGCAAAGTGATCGATTACACCATATCTTCAGACGATTTTATCGTCCGGCAACTCATCGTCAAACGTCCAGTTTTCAAAAGCCTCGTCGACCCCGAACTCACCATCCCGCGCAAAGAAATTTTCAAAGTCACAGATTACAAAGTCATCGTAAAAAGCGAAGAAAAAACTCTTCTCACCCACGCCGAAACCGAAGAATTTATCCCCAATTTCATCAATCCGTTTCGTAAGACCGAACAAGATTACGCGCCAGCTCAAACGAAAACCCCTGCCGACAAAGATAACTAATCATTTTTTCATCATCATACTTTGCCCGCTTCTTAGCGATGATTTTCAAAATTTCCGTCTCATCATTCCGCTCCGACTCGCCAATCGCCGCTACGACAATATCTTTGGCTACCCCCTTTTTCAAAAGCTCCATCTCGATTCGGCGCGCCGAAATTCCTTTCTTAATAAAGCGATTTTCTACGTAATATCGCGCAAATTTATTATCATTCAAATATCCCTTATCCCGTAATTTGGTTACAATATCGTCGATAAATTCTGCCGGCATCTTTCGCTCAAGTACCTTCTTCCGCAGATAATCACACGTTTCTCGCACCGAACGCGGCCGCACCAGCACCCATTCTAGAGTTCGTTGGTACATTTTTCCGTATTCCGAAACTTTTTTGTATTCTTCCAGTTTCTCCGCTGAAATTTTTGCTCCAATTTTGATTTTCAGCTCCACGACCTGAGCAACATCCAGAGAAAATCCATATGTGCCGTTAATAAAAACATTAACCCTATTCTCGCTCCTCACAGCTTGACGTATATCTGTAATCCTCAGCCCCTCGTTTTGCCATTTTTCTTTGCCGCCCCTATTTCGAGGCTCAAGCTGACACATCATCGTCTCATCAGAGCACTGCGCATCATTTTTCAAATTAATGATTTCCATCTTTTGCGAGCACCTTTTTTGCGAAAAAGTCTATATATTGCTCAAGTCTTTCGTCTTTAGCTATTGACTCTTTCACTGGAAATTCCGCCTTAAATTTACCGTAATCCGCATGCTTAACCCAACGCACCTCCTCAACTTCCTTATCGTCGAAGTGAAAATCATCCGGCAAATCACCCCAATCGTAGAAATATATACGAACAAATCCATAATTTGGCTTCAAAAATTCCATCACGTATTCTAATTTGTCAAACGAAATCTCTGCGCCAATTTCCTCTTTTGTCTCTCTTGTCGCCGCCATCTCCACCGTCTCGCCATAGTTGACGTGCCCTCCTGCTGAGAGATCCCATTCACTAATATTACTGTCACGGTCACTAGAACGTAACTGAAACAGATATTCTACTTCTTGATCCTTCACGCGATATAAAAGCACTGAGACAACGTAGCACAACTCGTCACACTTCGAACCTCGGCGCAGGCCTCCATTCATAATCGATCTGCCCCCAACATCGACTTCCTGCCACAATTCCTCAGCGTGCATTTTACTCCCCAACTTTTGCCTTTTCACGCACTTTCGCTTCAATTTCCGCCATCAATTCTGGTTTTTCTTTAAACAATTTCTTCACTGCTTCACGTCCTTGCCCCAAAGTTTCACCATTATACTTGATGAAAGCCCCCGCCTTATCTAGCACTCCATATTGTACCCCCAAATCCAACACATCGCCAGACTTAGATACTCCTTCATTATACATAATATCGAATTCTGCCGTCCTAAATGGCGCCGCAATTTTATTTTTTACGACCTTGATCTTGGTGCGATTCCCGGCAATATTATCCCCATCCTTAATCTGACCAATCCGTCGAATATCCACCCGCACCGAAGCGTAAAACTTAAGCGCATTACCCCCAGTAGTAGTTTCCGGATTTCCAAACATCACGCCAATTTTCATGCGAATCTGATTAATAAAGATTACAGTTGCGCGCGATTTAGCGATAATCCCCGTCAACTTGCGCATCGCCTGCGACATCAATCTCGCCTGCAAACCCATCTGCGCATCCCCCATGTCGCCGTCAATTTCCGCTTGTGGCACCAAAGCCGCTACCGAATCCACTACAATCAAATCCACCGCATTGGAACGCACCAAAGTTTCACAAATCTCTAACGCCTGCTCACCGTTATCTGGCTGCGAAATCAACAAATTACCCGTATCTACCCCAATTCTCTTAGCATAAGCTGGGTCAAGCGCATGCTCCGCGTCGATAAACGCCGCCTGCCCACCCTGTTTTTGCATTTCCGCAATTGCATGTAACGCTAAAGTCGTTTTTCCGGAAGACTCAGGACCATAAATTTCGATAATCCGTCCCTTCGGATAACCGCCGCCCAACGCCAAATCAAGCGACAATGCCCCGGAAGGTAACAATTCTACATCCATTTTTGGCGTTTCGCCTAACTTCATAATAGCACCATCACCAAACTGTTTTGTAATCTGCGCCATGGCCAATTTTAGAGCTTCACTCTTGCCATCTTCACCTTTATTGTTTGTTTTTTCTACCACCGCATCCTTTTTTGCCATATATTACCTCTTTTTATATTTTTTAATTATATCACAGCTCACGCTAAAAGCCAAGCTCTTATCATAAACCGCACCTCGGCTGGCGAACGCAATCCCTAGCCTTCGCCAGCCTGCTCTCTTCTTAGCACGATATATTTTTTTATGCAACCCCCATTTGTCATTTTTCTGCGTTTTAACCATAAGTGCTAATACGTTTATGGTTGACAAAGTTATATTTTTATAATACAAAAGATCGCACATTACCCCTTAAAAAGATTTTTAAAAATTGCCATATTTCAAATTTCTACAAAAATAATTATCCGGCATAAACAGCCAAAATCTATGCACTATCATAAAATTCTCTAATATTCCCAGTTCTCCCAACCCCCAAAGTGTGCTACAATATTAATCATGAGAATCAGCGAAAACATCCTAATTTCCAGCCTCACGACCATGCGTCTTGGTGGCAAAGCAAAATACGTCATCGAAATCGAATCCCCAAACGATATTCCTAAAGCCTACGATTTTGCTCGCCTCAATAATCTTCCGACATTCATTATGGGCTACGGCGCCAATACCATTGGTCACGACGAAGGTTTTCCGGGTACCATCCTCATCAATCGCATGCGCGGCATCAGATCCACCCCCACCACTAGCGGTACCGTATTGGATATTATGGGTGGCGAATATTGGGATAACGTTGTCGAATATGCCTGCAATCTCAACCTCACCGGCATCGAAGCTCTCAGTAAAATCCCAGGACTTGCCGCCGCCGCCCCCGTTCAAAATATCGGCGCATACGGCCAAGAAATCGCCAACGCTCTCACCGAAATTCAAGTCTACGACACCGTCGCCGGCACTTTCAATACCCTAACCGCCACTGATTTACACTTTTCTTATCGCCAAAGTCTCCTCAACACGACTGCAAAAAATCGCTATTTCGTCATTTCTATCAAATTAACTCTGCAAACCGGCTCCATGCCTCGCCCGTTCTATAATTCCATCGAAAACTACATCAAAGAACAC
>CAVEGL010000031.1:4008-7704 GCA_963615165.1 bacterium
GAACACAATATCACCGATTTCTCCCCCCAAAGTATTCGCCAAATCGTCAGCGCCATCCGCGCCGACAAACTCCCCGACCCACTCGAGAAAGCCAGCTCTGGTTCTTTCTTCAAAAACATCTATTTAGACGAACGCGCCGCCGAAATCGCCGAAAACGAAGACTATCCCGTACATCGCGGCAAAGATGGTCCCAAAATTAACTCCGGCTGGCTCATCGAGCAAGCCGGACTCAAAGGCAAACTCCTCCACGGCATCCGCGTCAGCGAGAAGGCCCCTCTCGTCCTCATCAACGAATCCGCCCACGGCTTTCAAGATTTGGCTAAAGCTCGCGCTGAAATCACCTCAGCAGTTTACGACAAATTTGGCTACTGGCTAGAACAAGAACCAGTCGAAATCCCCTCAGGAGACATCTCTCAATGACCAAAGAACTAAACGGCAGCGAACTCGCAGGCTTCATCAAAGAACGCCAATTCCATCAAGTGCGCGCTCTTAAAACTCGCCCCACCCTTTTAATTATCCGCGATAGTGAAAATCCCGTCATCCTTAAATATGTCCACTTAAAACAGCAGTACGGCAAAGATATCGGTATCAAAGTTATAGATTTTTATGCCCCCACCCCCGCCGAAATCCGGCAAAAAATACTCTCCGCCAACCAAGACCCCGACATCCACGGCATCATCATCCAACTTCCATTACTTGACAAATCTCAAACCGAACCCCTAACCAGCCTTATTTCCCCCACCAAAGACGTCGACGGACTAAACCTAGCGGGTAATATTTTCAACTCTGCCACCGCCACCGCCATCCTTTGGCTGCTTTCCGGCTATAATATAGACCTCAAAAACAAAAGAATTGCCATCGTCGGACGCGGCAAATTAGTCGGCACCCCTCTGTCGCAAATGTTGCAAAAATCCGGCAACCAAGTCACCACTTTTCATCGTGGCAGCAATCTCAAAGAGCTCCGAAATTATCCTATAATCATCACCGCCACTGGCACCCCCAATCTTGTCACCACTGAAATGATCGCCTCAGACACCACTCTTATAGATGCCGGCACCGCCAGCGAAAAAGGCGTCCTAAAAGGCGACATTTCCCCCGAAGTCCGCGCTCGCACCGATCTCGCCGCCATTACTCCCATCATCGGCGGCGTCGGTCCACTCACTATCACTTGCCTTTTCGACCACGTCATTCAATCCGCCAGCCAAAAATAGACTAAAATTCTCTCTTAACTTCCAGACTTATCTATATAATCAATCGCATAATTCTCCGGAATGTATCCCATTTCTCGAATTTTCGCCAAAGCATTCTCGTAATTCCCGCCACTATAATCTACTATTACCACCACTAATTTGCCATTATCAAAATACCCCCTAATCTCATAACGATTGTTTATTCTGCTTGCAAAATCAAACCATTCCACGACAATTGGCAATTCATTGTAAAATGGATTATTGGCAACCTCCTCAACCGATTGAGTATCATTATACATACCGACACAATTCACATTCGGATATTTCATCTTATCCGCATCAGGACAAGAAATCAAAGTACCATTCAGGATTTCCACTTCATCTGACCAGTCCATAATTACTTCGTAAGTTTGTTTATAACTATCTATATCTATCAAAAACGTAGCCGAATACACCCCATCACTATAATCCTCTTCATAAGTACCATCCCTAATATCTCCGGTGACAATCGCCTTATCATCAATATCCAATGTTAGCTGCATCAAATTCCTAAGTTGCAATCCTAACTCTTGTTCTTTGTCGTCCGGCAAATATTCTCCATAGTTCGTCACTTCTACAATTTTAGTTCGTTGCAAAAAATTATTATAAATTATCCCAATTACCGACACCACAATTATAGCAACAAATATGGACACCCCACATATTAAAGTGATCTTATTTCGTTTTTTTTGTTCATCATTATTCATTTGGCACTTCCTTCAAAACATTATCCGTATAAGCATACGTCGGAGCGTATTTACTCGGACCATTAGTATATTTAGATAAAGAATACTCATGAGCTCCCGGAAAACGATCAGTATAACCGTTGCTGCAGGCCGCTTCGCCTATAATAATAGTATCCTTCTCTTTATCGATCCCCAAAACAATACCGGTATGATTAGACCATCCGTCAGCTTTACCTGAATTTGGCCCCATACTCACTACGGCATAAACTTTGGGAGTTTTTCCTCCATTGACTAATTCCGGAAACTCCTTTAAATACCTCTTTACCGCCTGGGACCCTTGACGAGTCATTACTTTATCTGGACCAAGAGTAGTATACCTATTCAAAAACCATTCCGTGAAAGCCGAGCAATTATTCAGAGCTCCATCTTTACAGCCAGAATCCTTCACCAACGCACCCTGAAATTTTTGATCCCCCCTACTCTTTTTGCTAGCCTCCTTCCTATACGCCTGCATAAAAGCCTGCGCCTGCTCAAGATTCATCCCCCCATTAATCAATGCTCCGCCGGTGGCACATGTATCCATACTCGCATAATCTTCTTCAGAATTATTAGTTCCGCCCTGGCTGTATTTTGCGGCATTTTCCTTCCATTCAGGATACTGATTCGCCATTTCTGACGATGACGGCCATCCACGCTCCTCTGATAATTTTTCAATTTTACTAATTAAATCACTCACTGATGCCACATAATGAGAAGCCGTAGCATAACCTGCCGCTTTTATCGCTTTTGCATAGGCATACGGATCGGTAACCGTTTCGCCAGAAAAAACCCCGTGATTTCTATAGGTAGCGGTTTTTGCGATATTTTTATAGTACCCCTCCCATCCCGCCTTTGGTGAATCATAACTATAAGCGTGATCAGGATTACTGTCGTAAGCCCCAATCCCAAAAAAATTATTTCGGTTCTTTGCTAAATTAGAATTCCCAGATGCCGATTCTAATATGCCTTGAGCCATAACTGTCTCCCACGGTATTCCGTATTTTATACTAAGCGAAGCCGCAATATCATGATATGTATCAACAAACCCCACCTGCACTGCCGACAAACCACCGTAAGATTCGCTAGCACTAATACTTGAGCCCTCAGAATCTACATAGCAATTACTCGCATCAGGATCGTAAAACACAATATCATTCTGCGCATAAAAATTCGACTTCTCCTGAGCCAGCGCAAAAACATCAGCCGGCTGCAACCCCAACATCGCCACCAGCTCCAACAAGAAAAAGCTCTTCACCCTATTCTTGTGCCATTTTCTTTGCCACAACCATTTCATACTCAAATTATAGCATATCACGCCTTTTATGCCAACCACTCTTTCACTTTTAGGCTCACCGCGGACACACTCTAACCAAAGTCAAAGAAAATCGCCCCCCCACAAAATCCACCGCCATATAGTAAGTCCTCCCAAATATTTATACTCCATCGTGCAACCCCGATTATCTACAACCCGCCCCACCACACAAACCCTAAAACCGCACCCTATCCCACATACTCAAGCAAAGCCCCCCGCACCCCCGCCGCATCCGTTTCAATCAACTCCAACCTCCCCGCAATCTCCGTCTCCGCCACCGCAAGCGTCCGCACCAAAGCCGCATCCGTATTCATTTCAACAAAAAACTGCCAAAATTCCTCTGCCTCCGCCCGACTTCTTATCGCATTCGCCGTATAGCGCGGATAATCCGCAATCGTCTTATCGCCCGCCATTTTTTTCACATAATTCC
>CAVEGL010000032.1:0-7618 GCA_963615165.1 bacterium
AAAAATTTGTGCTATAATAGATGCAGGTAATCCTGGGTAGCTCAATGGTGGAGCAAGAAGCTGTTAACTTCGAGGTTGCTGGTTCGAGCCCAGTCCCAGGAGCCATTTTTGAGATTTTGACATTGATAATAATGTATTGAAAGGCTCTAACAGATTAAAGTTGAGCCTTTTTTCGTTGATTTCAAGGTTCAAAAACAATAATTTTAAAATTTTGTTCTTTTGCTCAGGTTTCGAACTTTTAAATATTATTCGCACTCTTGAGTCTAATTCCAGCAGATAAGAACGGTCTATTTCGAAACTTTTGTCATTGTCCGTCAGTTTCATCAATTTGTTATCCTTTTTTAAATTTCTGCTTCTATTCTAGTTGCAATTCTATCATAATCATTCACGGTAATCCGCTCCTAATTTTGATTGTTTTACCATCAACTTCTAATATGGAGTGGCTATTATTTACAAACCCTACATCTGTTATAATCGCAGAGATAGAGTATTCTTCAGCCTTTTTTCAAGTGCGGATATCTTTGCAAGAATTAACTTTTGGTCTTCCTTAATATCCGACACTTCCGCAACTAATTTAATATCTGTCGAATTCTTATAGGTAATACCATCACTGTTCCTCTATTTTTGCCGACATTGGCACTATGCAAGATTAAGTGAAAGCGCAATATTATTACCAATATCTTGGATGGATGCAATGTTTATTCGCAAATTATTCTTACATCTTTCAAATTATTCATTACTTTTTCCCAATAGTTCTATTAAATATAGTACAATAAAAGTATGAAAAGTGAAAAAGAATTACCTGAATATCTTACCTTGCAAGAGGTAAGTCAAATGCCAAAAGTCCATCCGAATACTTTGAGGGTGTAGGGTAATAATGAAATCCTAAAAGCAGCAAGGATAGGGGTCAAATGTATCAGGCGATACAAGAAAAGCGACGTTGGCGATTTCATCAATAAATCGATGGTATAATAGAAGATAATTAACAATTTAATAAAAAAGGAAAAGCAAAGTCATATGGAAATAGTATCACTATTTACAGGGGCAGGAGGCTTGGACCTTGGTTTCGAAAAGGCTGGTTTTACCACTATTTGGGCAAATGAGTTCGATGGTAAAATCTGGGAAACCTTTGAGCATAACTTTCCCCACGTCAAATTAGATAGAAGAAGTATTACAGATGTTTCTGTTGATGAAATCCCAGATTGTGATGGTATGATAGGTGGTCCGCCGTGCCAAAGTTGGAGTGAGGCTGGCGCTGGACGCGGAATTAACGATAAGCGTGGTCAATTATTCTATGATTACATTCGCATCATTAAGACAAAACAGCCTAAGTTTTTCCTTGTAGAAAATGTATCCGGAATAATCAGTTCTAGACATAAGAATTCCTTTAACGAATTCCTAAAAGAATTTGCCGAATGTGGCTATGAAATTAGTTGGAAGTTAGTCAACGCAAATGATTATGGTGTCCCAGAAGACCGTGAAAGGGTCATTATTGTTGGTTTTAGAAAAGACCTCGGTAAAACATTTGAATTCCCGAAACCATTAAAGCAAAAACCAACCCTCAAAGACGCAATTGGCGATTTACCGGAAGCCATTCCGGCATTAGATAAAAACAAAACGAATGGAAAACTTAAGATATCAAATCACGAATATATGATTGGCAGTTTTTCGCCAATCTATATGTCAAGAAATAGGGTCAGAAGTTGGGATGAACCATCATTTACAATACAAGCCGGCGGGAGACAAGCACCAATCCATCCAAAAGCCCCGAAAATGGAAAAGGTAGGCAAAGATAAGATGGAATTTGCAAAAGGACACGAAGATGAATATAGGCGTTTAAGCGTGCGCGAATGCGCAAGAATACAAACTTTTCCCGATGAATATGAATTTCTCTACACGGATATCGCAAACGCATACAAGATGATTGGAAATGCAGTTCCAGTAAACCTTGCTTTTGAAATAGCAAAAAAAATAAAGGAGGACTTAGGTGAGTAATAACCAAATAAACATATTGTCTGCTTTTGCCAATCTAGCGACAAATCGACAAACGCAACTTTCCGGAGCATCTTCTTCGCGCAATATGATGAATAGTATGGGTGAAAAATTAGAGGAATACGTAAAAGATTTATTCTGCAACTCTTTCGGCGACACGGAACAAATAAAAATACAAAAACATAGTCAATGCTTTTCCTATCTAGGTAATCAGAATAATCCGCCAGACATAATTATAAAAAATGGCGATGCCATTGAAGTGAAAAAAATCGAAAATCAAAATTCGCAATTAGCATTAAATAGTTCCTGTCCTAAAGACGTACTTCATTCTGATGATGTTAGAATTAATAAAAGATGTCGAGAATGCGAAGACTGGAATGAAAAAGATATATTTTATATAGTTGGGCACGTCGGAAAAAATGACGTCTTAGAACATATCTGGATAGTTCAAGGTAAATGCTATGCAGCAAGCAAAGAAATCTACACTGAAATTAGTAATACTATTTCTTATGGAATAAATAATATTTCAGATGTTGAATTCGCAGAAACGAATGAATTAGCACGTATAAACAAAATCGACCCTCTTGGCATTACTTATCTAAGGGTACGCGGCATGTGGGGTATCGATAATCCTGCCAGTGTCTTCCAATATCTATCACAATCTAATGATAAAATGGCGAATTTGCTCTTATTGACCGAGAAATACAACTCTCTCCCTGAGTACAGTCGCAATAACATTAGAACGTTGGAAGAAAGTCAGATTGGATTAACGATGTCCGATGTTCAAATTAAAGACCCGAATAATCCAGCAAACCTGCTAGACGCAAAATTACTATCCCTATTATAGTTCAATCCAACAACTGGTGTCATACCAATGGATAATTTCTATTATTTTTCCGCTATTTTTGTTTCTGTTTTTGATTTCTCAACATAATTGTACGTAACTTTCTGAATTACCGTAAAAGCGCTCGTATCCAAATTATTAAAATCTCCATCCTCCATAAAAACAAAACGTTTTACCCAGCGTGCCATTTTATTTTTCATTCGTATATTATCGTCGGAATCATTTATTATTACTTGGCATTCCTTTCTACTTGATATATTATTGTCTTAACATCATCAAGTTCACTGATATCATATGACATAATAGCAGTTTGAAATGTATCCGTCAGAGGGAGCCAGGAACAAAAAGATAATCCTGTCAGGATTATATTTTTGTTTATGACTTTCTCTTAGGCCGGACGAGAGCTAGCCCCCTCAACCCCACCGTTCGTTTCGCGCCTCGTCGCTGCACTGTTCAATGCTCCCAAAGACGGGAGCTGGACGCATATGGGACCGCGTCACCAAAAAGCCCTTTCCGGGGGCTTTTGTGTTTATTCGGGCATCATTTGCATGATTTTTCTTGGGATTCTTTTTCGAGGTCTTTGAAGGCGACTTTGCCGACTAGAGTGGTGGGGAGTTTGTCTCTAAAGTCGTAGCTCGCGGGCAGAGCGTAAATTGGCGCATTGCGCCCCAGTAAATCTTTGATCTCTTTTTCGAGTTTTTTGCTAGCTTCGTATCCCGGTTTCAGAACGATGAAGGCTTTGGGGACTTGTCCCTTGTATGGATGATCTATGCCGATAACGGTAGAGGTCAAGACAGCTTCGTGCGAATTGATGATGGATTCTAGGTGCGTTGGATAAATATTATACCCAGACGAAATAATGATACGTTTGAGGCGCTGCGCGAAGTAGATAAAGCCATCTTCACCAAGATAGCCGATATCGCCAGTATGGAGCCAGACTTTGCCATCGTCGTGGATGCGAATGGTGTGCGCGGTTTCGGCGTCGTTGTCCAGATAACCCATCATAACCAGAGGCCCGCTAATGCAGATTTCGCCTTCTTTGCCGGCGGGGAGTTGGTCGAAGGTGTCGGGTTTGACGATTTTGAAGTACATATTGGGGAACGGAGCGCCGATAATGCCATCTTCGAAGGAGTTTTCTGGCGACAGGCAGGTGGCGCCGGTGGCTTCGGTGAGCCCGTAGCCGACGCGAATTTTGGCGCTGGAGCCGTGTTCCTTGAGGTAAGTGTTAATTTTGTTGCGAAGAGTTTTATTGAGAGCGTCGCCGCCACAGATGACTGCGGTGACGGATTTGAGTTCGTCGGGTTTTAATTTAGTGTTAATGAGGGCTTCGTAGAGTGTTGGGACACCACAGATGAAATTCGGTTCGTTTTTCTTGATGATATTGCCGAATTCTTTGTGGGAGAAAGCCGGAATGAGGATGCAATTCATGCCTTTGCAAAGTGGCGTATGAATACAGACACCTAGGCCAAAGCCGTGAAAAAGTGGCAGAATCGATAAAACGGATGCACCTGGGATAGCTTGCTTGATTACAGTGGTGCACTGAACGCCTAATGTGTTGAAATTGGAGTTCGAAAGAACTACGCCTTTAGGTGCGCCGGTGGTGCCACCAGAGTACAAGATGACGGCGGGGTCGCTGCCAGCGCGCTCTTCGTGGCAATTCCCTTGATAAAAATAGGAATTGGCGATAAAATCTTCCCAGAGGACTACGCGACTGTCGTTTGGCGGGAGCTTGACTTTTTTGACATGCAAGAGTTTGTACATTTTCCGCCTGAGAGATCCGAGACCATCAGAGGGGCGAACAACAATGATGCGCTCCAAACTCGCCGTATCACGCAAGCGGTAAATTTTATCAAAAACCGCGTCGAACACCAAAACATAGTGAGAATCGGTCACCTTGACATAATATTCCAACTCTTTTTCAGAGGAGAGCGGATGAACCATATTGCAGATAGCGCCGACCATGTTGACAGCGTAAACCATCGTAATCCCCTCTGGAGTATTGGGCATACAAATCGTAACTCTGTCGCCCTCTTTGACGCCGTAATTCTTGAGTGCTCGTGCAGCTTTTTCGATTTTCTTTACGAAATTTCGGTAGGTGACTTTGTGACCATAATAAGTGTAAGCGATATTGTCCGGCCATTTGTCTGCCGACTGCATGACCATATCGATCATGGAGCAATCCGGATATTCTAGGTCGCCTGGGATGCCCTCTTCTTTGTAGAATTTAAGCCAAGGGCGCTCATCTTGTGTTTTTTTGATTTTTTTCACTAAATTCTCCTTGAAATAATTATAACACATAATCCAAAAAGCGGGAACTTAACCCGCTTTTTGGATTATTGAGTCTGCGACTTTTTGCTCGACTCTATTATTTTGAGATCGAAAGAGAAATCTTGCGACCTTCCTTGTCGATATCGAGAACCTTGAAGCTTTTACGCTCGTTTAAGGTAAATACCTTCTCCGGATTAACATCTGAACCTTCACCGAGTTCCGAGACATGCACCAAAGCTTCGATTGCTGGCGAAATCTGCACGAAGGCTCCAAATGGAGTGATACGAGTAACAGTTCCCTCTACTTTGGCGCCCTTCTTTAGATTATTAACTTCGGAAAGCCATGGATCTTCTACGAGTTGTTTCATCGAGAGCGAGAGACGCTCTTTGTCGATTGCGATGATTTTGGCTTCGATGGTTTGACCAACTTTGACATAATCTGATGGACTGCTGACGCGTTCCCAAGAGATTTCCGAGATGTGTACTAAGCCTTCGATACCATCGACGTTGACGAATGCGCCAAAATCGACTACACCAGTAACGACACCCTTAACAACGTCGCCAACTTTGAGCTCAGCAAAACGCTTGGCAAGACCATCTTTGACGGCTTCTTTCTCCGAGAAGATAAGTTTGTTTTCTTTTTTGTTGGCGTCCAGAATACGCACTTTGAGCGTCTGACCGACCAACGAGTTGAGCCGCTGCAAGATTTCCTCTTTGTCGGCGGAACTGACGCGAGGATAATGCTCGGCGGAAAGCTGAGAAACCGGCAAGAAGCCGCGCACGCCTTCATACTCTACCAATAGACCGCCACGATTGGCGTCAGATGGGATAATTTCGACGATTTCGTTATTGTCTAGTTTTGCTTGAATCTCGTCCCAGCCCTTATCTTTAGCTGCTTTGCGAAGAGATAGCAAGATGTAGCCGTCTTTCATCTCCGGATCGATGACTGAGGCGGCGATTTCGTCGCCAAGATTAAGATTGCGCGCAAACGATGCTTCTCGGCGCGGAACCATACCTACACCCTGAGACCCCAAGTCCAAAAGAATCTCGTGCTTTTTGACGGACAACACTGTCCCCTTAATCATGTCCCCCATTGCAATTTTTTTGAATGAATCTTCGTGCTCCTGCAAAAGTTCATCCATTGTATATTTTTTGGCATTTGCCATATTTAATTTATCCTTCCTTTAGACCCATTCACGGAAACCCGAGAGGTGCCCGTGAATGAGTCTAATATCTGTTTTATTATAGCAGAGATGGTTGTAATATGCAATACCCAGAGTGTTGGCTATCTATCTGGCTGGGAATGTAGAGCACCCCTCGCTAAGCGTTTATCGGGATTTGATCTATAATTGTGATATAATTGGGGTATGATTATCGGAGGTGACGCCTTGAATAAATTTTTTATACAGCTAAGAAATGATTATCCTGAGTTTAATTTTAAATTAGGTAAGCGTTTTGTCTTTAGGGCGCCGAGAACTATTTTTTTGTGCGAGCAGGGAGAAAATTTAGAACTGCTGGCGCTTCACGAGGTTTCGCATGCTATACTAGGGCATCGAGATTTCCGCACAGATGTGCAGAGGCTACGAATGGAGGCGGAGGCTTGGGGGAAGGCGCGCCAACTTGCCTGTTTTTATCAGATTCCGGTGGACGAAGAATTAATTCAAGAGGAGTTGGACACGTATAGGGATTGGCTTTTTAAAAAATCCCGTTGCAAAAAGTGTGGACTAACCAGATTTCAGACGTCGGACGGAATATATCATTGTCCTAAGTGTGATGACTGCTTTTAAATATGCTCAGGGGACTTTGACGGTCAATTAGTTTGAGACGGGTTTTGCCATAAAAATAGTTCTGAGCAGACATTTTAATAATGTTCGGCTAGGCGACTCCCCCAACCAAAAAGAGCCTCTTATTTGAAGCTCCTTTTTTGCTAAAGTTAAGCAGCTTTTTTTGCTGGACCACGGCGCGAAATACGACCGCCTTTAGCGCCGGCAAGACGGGCCAAAGCAGGGTTAGCGGCAAAACCGCCAGTATGACCGTTTTGACCACCTTTTTTGCCGATTCGGGCGTAAAATTCTTTACCATATTTAGCTTTATTGGTTGCGGCGGCTTTCATGCCACCGGCTTTAGTTCCAGCCATCTAGAACTCCTATCTGCCCACCGAATTTAATAATAACACACCACCGCTTACAGATATAATTCTCTGTTTCGAGTGAATACCTACATTATATCATAGCGCTTTCGTTTTGTCAATACGCTTTTTGTTAAAAATATGTTTTAATATTTTTATGATTCCCGAACACTTTTTGATGATTTTATGCACAAAATGTGGAAAAAGGCTATTGACATTATGCTTAGTGTGATATAAAATAGGGGTAGTTTTGAGTAAATCAACTGCGAGGCTACTCAAAATTTAATATGACCTAAGAGAATCACCTTTATGGGTGATTTTCTCTTTGACTTTATGGGGGATATGGTGTATAATGAGTAGTGTTGGGGTAATAGCTCAGCTGATTAG
>CAVEGL010000033.1:0-7574 GCA_963615165.1 bacterium
CTCCCAATACCACGTCCTTACATACCCAACAACCAAACAGAATCAAACTATAACAACTCTATTCACTAAGTACTCTAGAAATTCAAATGCACCCCTAATCCCGCAATAAAAGCCTTATCCACCGAAGAAACCGCCGCAAACCCCTTCACTCCAGACCCCGCAAACTCCCGTGCCAATTCAATCGTCTTCGCCTTATCTGTAAGTCTAATCAAATTCGGCATATTATCATACCGCTGAATCATCTCGTTCGTGAAATAATTATCCGCGTAATAATCCGCAATCTGCCCCACCGTCTGCGCCCCCATCTGGAATCGCCCCATCGCATAAGATTTCGCCGTCTCAAAATCAGCATCCGCGATCTCCCCATTTAATACTCTCGAAAGCTCCCGCTGAATCAGCGTAAACAGCTCCTCCGCATTTTCCTCATTCACTTCCCCGTCAAAATCCCAATAAGAGTTCATTGCATTAGAGGCCACCGTGCTCCCCATCCCGTACGCCAAACCTCGTTTACGTGCCTCACCGAAAATCTTCGAATTCATCGTGCCATTCAAGATATGATTCAGACAATTCATCGCAAACACTTCATTCGGTTGCAAATGCCGCGGCGTCACCATCGAAAACCCAAATGTAATATTACTCGCATCTTTCCTACGAATCGACACCGCATCCGAAGATTTCAACTCCGCAAACGGAATCTCAAATTTTTCCCCCTCTTTCAGCTCCCAATCATTTAGCATTTTCACAATCGCCCGCTTTCGCCCATGCAACTTCCCCGCCACCACGAAAAGCATATTCTTTGCCGTATGCGTTCGTCGATAATGCTCGCGGATATCTTTTAGCTCGATATTCTGAATCGTCTTTATCCTCTCTGGCAAATCCAAAATATCCTCTCCCACCGCCTGCTGTACTCGCGGCCACAATAACCGATAATAATCATTCATATACCCAGTCAGCTCACTCTTCACATTCGCCTTTTCACTTTTTAGTTCCGCTTCATTAAATTTCGGCTCGCAAATCGAAACCCGCTGCAATTCCATAATCCTATCCCATTCAAAATCCGCGCACTCCGTCTCGTAACAAACCGAAATATCCGATGTCCAAGCATTATGATAAGCCCCATTTTTCGTAAAATCCGCTTCAAACTCCTGTTCATTTTTGTATTTAGCATTCGCCCCAAATGCCAAATGCTCCACCACATGCGGGATCTCGTAAACCTTTTTATTCTTAGCGTACAACATCCCCGCTCGAAACTGAATCCGCGTCGACATCACGCTAGCCCCAGGGATATCCACCAAAATCCCCTTAGCACCATTTTTTAGTATAATTTCTTCAACCGAATGCTTCATTTTTCTCTGTTACTATTGACCTATAAAGGAATATGTGATATAATTAAAGATTATTTCCTCTTCGCTTTCTTAGACTTCTTTTTATTAGTTTTCTTGCTGGACTTTTTAGTGCCTTTAACTCCCTCACTTCTCTTGCCAAACTCCTTATCCAGATTCTTTTCGCCCTTTGAAATCTCATTAACCCCTTTTTCGGTCTGCGATTCTGCCATCCTCGTTAGCTCCGATTCATACTCTTCGCCATCCATCACATCCTCTGCTCGCGCCTCCGCTGGCGTAATCGAGAGCAGAATCTTCAGCACTTCTTC
Source organism: bacterium (assembly GCA_963615165.1). Lineage (GTDB taxonomy): Bacteria > Patescibacteriota > Saccharimonadia > Saccharimonadales > Saccharimonadaceae > Nanosyncoccus. The sequence goes on from CAVEGL010000033.1 coordinate 1,652, forward strand.
TCGCAAATTTCGTTGCAACCCGTCAAACAATTTCTGCGATTCCGAACGATATTCCACCAAAGGATCCCGTTGTCCTACGCTCCGCCAATGAATGCCTTCGCGCAAGTGTTGCATATTTTCCAGATGTTGCATCCACAAAGCATCCAACACCTTCAAATAGACTTCTCGCTCCACTTTTCGCATCGTTTCGGACCCAAACTCATCTTCCTTCTGTCTGTACGCCTCTTCCACTGCTTCGAGTGCCAACTTATTGCGCTCTTTCTCTTTGCGTTTCACTCCAATTCCGTGAATCAAATCGTCATCAAAGTTAAAGACTGCTTTAAATTCTTTGTCAAAATTTTTATTCACCCGCGACGAAAACTCCGTCAACATCCGCGTCTCATCTCGCATCAAACGCTTAATCTCCGAGAATATGTCATCGCCCTTCAAAATCCGTCGTCGAATCATGTAAACCACTTTGCGGTGCCGATTGATTACATTATCATACTGCACCACATTCTTGCGAGAGTCAAAATTAAATCCCTCGATGCGTTTCTGCGCCGCCTCCAGAGTTTTCGAAATTGACCGCGTCTGAATCGGCGTATCCTCATCCACCCCGAGACGCGTCATCAGCATCTTCACCCTGTCGCCCTGAAAAATTCGCATCAAATCATCCTCGCAGGACACAAAGAACTGCGTCGTCCCAGGGTCGCCCTGCCGCCCGCCACGACCACGCAACTGATTGTCTACGCGCCTAGAATCGTGCCGTTCCGAACCAATCACCACCAAGCCACCCAATTCTCGTACCCCTTCGCCTAGCTTGATGTCCGTGCCACGTCCTGCCAAATTAGTTGCCAGTGTAATCGCGCCCTTTTCCCCCGCTTTTGCCACAATTGCCGCCTCTCGCTCGTTATTTTTAGCGTTCAAAATCTCATATTCAACCCCCGCCTTGTCCAGATACCGCGCAATTTCTTCGTTGTTTGCAATCGAGCCAGACCCTACCAACACCGGCTGCCCCTTCGCGTGGTACTTTTTAATCTCCTCCGCAATCGCCCGCAACTTGCCAGCCTTCGTCTTATAAATCAAATCATCCTTATCGACACGCTGGATTGGACGATTCGGCGGAATCTGAATCACATCAAGCGCATAAATCTGCTGAAATTCTTCCGCCTCCGTAAAAGCCGTCCCTGTCATACCGGACAATTTTTTATAAAGCCTAAAGAAATTCTGGAACGAAATCGTCGCGAGCGTCATCGACTCTTGCTTTACTACTACACCTTCCTTTGCCTCAATCGCCTGATGTAGCCCCTCATTATAACGTCGCCCTTGCATCAAACGCCCCGTATGCTCATCTACGATAATTACCTCGCCCGAATTCGTCACCACATAATCCTTGTCGCGTTTAAACACAATTTCCGCCCGAATCGCCTGTTCCAAATGATACACCAGTCGCGTATTTTTCGTAGAATACAGATTATCTACCCCTAAAATCTCTTGCACTTTCTCAATCCCCGCATCCGTCAAGGTCACCGAACGTCGCTTTTCGTCAAAAATGTAATCATCCGAAGTCAACCGATTTGCCACTTTCGCAAACTGATAGTAAGACTCTGGATTATCTCCCGCTGGCGCCGAAATAATCAACGGCGTCCTCGCTTCATCAATCAAAATCGAGTCCACCTCGTCCACAATCGCAAAGTTCAGCTCTCTCTGTCGCAAATACTGCACTTCGCTCGTCATATTATCGCGTAGATAGTCAAATCCAAACTCGTTATTCGTCCCATAAGTAATATCCGCCGCATAAGCCTCTTTCCGCGTAGCTGGGCGCAAATGCCGAAAACGCTCATCATCATGCTCGTCATTTTCGTACTCTGCATCGTAAACATAAGATGCATTATTCACGATCACTCCAACACTCATTCCTAGAAAGTCATAAACTGGTGCATTCCACCCTGCATCACGCTGCGCCAAATAATCGTTCACCGTCACCACATGCACGCCTCGCCCCGTCAATCCATTCAAATACGCCGGCAACATCGCCACCAGAGTCTTTCCCTCGCCCGTTTTCATTTCCGCTACTGCCCCCTCATTTAGTACCATCCCGCCAATCAACTGCACATCATACGGACGCATCCCCAAAATTCGCTTAGATGCCTCTCTCGCCACCGCAAAAACCTCTGGCAAAATTTCGTTCAAAATCTTCGTATCATCCCGTTTTACCTGCTTTTTGCGTTTTTTGGCAGTCGCCACCTCTAGCGTGTCCATCTCTTTTAAAGCTTTCTTAATACGCTCCTTAAAAATGTCTGTCTGTCCGGCCAACTCTTCGTCGGTCATTGTTTCGTATTTTGGCTCCAATTTGCCAATTTCTTGCGCTTTTTTCCAAAGCCGCTTCAGCATTTTCTTCTGCGCATCACCAAAAACCCCTTGCAAGAACTTCGTCAAAGCTGTCTTGTCCGCCAATTTATCAGTCGGTTTCTTTTCTTTTTTTGCCTTTTTAGCAACTGTCTTTACTTTTCCTGTCGTGTCAATAGCGCTTGCTCTCTCTAACGCATCAATAGCACTAACGTCTGCAACCTTTTTCGTTTCTCTGGTTTCCTTCACAACCTCTTTTGCCTTATCAGTTTTTTTTGTCATAAGCCTCCAAACAGAATTATTTCCCCTTATTTTAGCACATTATTTCTGTTTTTTAAAGAGACTTTTCAAACTCTTCTTCTGTCGATGCGGCTGCATCTCCAATTTATAACGACGAATCTGTCCTAACAGCTTCGCTTCCAGCAAATCCACCCCTGCAAATACATTCGAACACTCGTCCCTAGCTGCAATCACCTTGCCACCCAGAATTTCCATCGCCACCGATATTTCAATCTTTTCGTTCTTATTCTTACCCGTCCCAGTCACAACAACCTTAACAATATTATCCTTCTTCGATCCCCGCGGCAAATACCGATCCAACTTCCCAATCCGCTTTTCAATATATTTCTTCAAAGCCTCGTCTACTTTGTAATTATTGCCGCTAATTTCAATTTTTTCAATCATTTTGCCTCCTTTATAATTCTTCACGTCCACCCAAATACGGTCTAAGCACCTCCGGCACCTTAAACTTGCCGTCTTTAGTCGCATAATTTTCAAGCATCACCACCAAAGCTCGTGCCAAAGGAATCGCCGTACCATTCAAAGTATGCATAAACTCCACCGTACCATCCTTTCGGCGCACCCGGCAATTCACCGCTCGCGCCTGAAAATCCGTGCAGTTCGAACAACTCGTAATCTCTTGGTATTTCTGATTAACCGGCGACCAATATTCCATATCATATTTCTTGGCTGCCGGTGCACCCAAATCCCCCGCCGCAATATTTATTACATGATACGGAATCCCCAGCCCCTGCCAGATATCCTCCTCGATCGCCAAAATCTTCTCATGAATCTCTTTACTCTGTTCCGGCAAGCAAAATGCATACATCTCTAACTTATTAAACTGATGCACCCTAAAGAGCCCTCGCGTGTATTTGCCGTAAGCCCCCGCCTCTTTTCGAAAACAAGCCGAATATCCCGCATAAAATAGCGGCAATTTGTCCTCGTCGATAATTTCGTCCATATGATACCCGGTCAAGGGCATCTCTGCTGTCGCAATCAATGCCAAATCTTCGCCTTCTATATAATACTCGTCAGATTGTTCACTCGTGCGAGGATTAAACCCGCACCCTTCCAGCACTCTAGAGTTCACCACATCTGGTACCGTCATAAAAGTAAACCCGTGTTCTAACACCTTCGAAAGCCCATACTGTAAAAGCGCATTCTCAAGTAGCGCCATCTCGCCCTTCAAATAGTAAAATTTTGCCCCCGCCACTTTTGCGCCCCTCTCAAAATCTACCCAATCTCGCGCCACCGCATAATCCAAATGATCCACCCCCTCCTCTGGCTTTTCACCCCAAGACTTCACCTCCACTGAGCACTCTTCTCCACCCAGTGGTACATCGTCAAAAATCACATTTGGCACTGTTTTCAGCAACTCCTCAACCGCGCGCTCAGCCGCATCAAGTTCGCTCTCCACCGCCGCCAATTCCTCTTTAACCGCTCGCCCCTCCGCGATCAACTCTGACTCTGGCTTTCCGCCCTTCATCTTGCTCGCAATCTCATTTCGTCGCGTCCTCAAAGCCTCCGCCCGCAACAACACCTCTTTACGCGCATCGTCTCGACTTAGAAGCTCCCTAATATCTACCTTATAACCCTTCTCTTTCGTGGACTTATCCACCAAATCAAAGTTTTCTCGAATAAATTTCACATCTAACATATATTTATTATAGCACCTTTTTCAATCTTGCCCAGTCCCTTAATTGCAAATCTCCCGGTCTCGCATCCTTGCTAATCCCCAAATCCGCCAAAATCTCCATCAGTTCCTCTTTTGACCTCAGTCCGCTTAAGTTATGAATCACTTTCTTACGCGACGCCCTGAACCCTTGTTTGACCAAAGCAAAAACTTCCTCCTCCACCTCTGGAGCATGCGGAGTCAGAACAATTACCTGGCTATCCACTTTTGGTGGCGGCGTAAATTCTTCAGAACCACCGGACCAAGTTCCACCGTCGCTCGATTTTGCACCATCAGAGACAACAAAGTCTGCCGCGTATCCGCTATCCGTTCCGCCACTTCCTTTTGAATCAAAAGCACAATCCGCCGAGGCGCCGGTTCCGCCGTCAATAACCTCTTAATAATCGGACTCGTAATATAATACGGAATATTTCCCGCCACCATATACGGTGTTGTCATCTTCGCAAAATCAAACTTCAAGATATCCCCATTCACCACTTCCAGATTTTTCCCAGGGAAAGATTTAGGCAAATTCGCCGCTAACCTCGCGTCAAACTCCACCGCTATCACCTTTTCAAAACGTTTAAACAAACTGGAAGTCAAAGTTCCTAGCCCTGGACCAATTTCCAAACATAGCGTATCTACCCCTGTTTTTTCGGCAATTTTTTTCGCGCTTTTTTCCGTCTCTTCATCTCTTTTTTTAACGTCTCTCCCCGTCCCCCCGTTCCCCTGCACAAAATCGGCGTTTTTCCCATTCTGCGTAGCACCGGAATCATCCACGGAGCCAACCCCATCAGCCGCTAACCTCGCAATTTCATCCAAAATCGCCCGATTGTATAGCCAATGTTGTCCCAAAGCTTTATTATTTTTCAGCACTAATACCACCCATACGTGTTCCAAAACTCTATCGCTTGCGCCCAACCGCCATACTTGCCAGTCACATACGCTGCCATCCATTTTATCTGCGTCACCGGATTCGTTTCCCAATCCGCCCCGTAATCCGCCATCTTTTGCCCCGGCAAAGCCTGCGGAATCCCATAGGCGCCCGACGATCCGTTCTCTGCGTCCACTCGACACCCCGACTCATGGTAAATCAACTCCAACGCCGCCGTCAAATCCGCCTCCGACACGCCCGCCTCACGCACCCACTCCGCACAAGTCGCCCACTCTGGCGGAACCGATTTCTTCGCGCCCACCGCCACAATCCTCTTTACCGGCTCACGCACTGTCTCTTCACTCATCAACTCTCTCGAAACTTCACGATTATCAACATATTGCACCTCGTAATAAACCTTTTTCATCCCCACCTCCCCCAGTTGCCGCACTTCGCTAGTCCCTGATGCTAGATTATAGTCTTTCACTCTCTCCTCTTCGAATGGAATTTCTACTTGCTCGGTAATACTTCTCCCGCCGTTGCGCGTAATCTCATAAATCGTCGCCGCGCCCGCCTCCAAAAAATTATCATTTACCACCAGTTCCATCTCGTCACCATCATACAGAGTCATCCCCGCCTTCATAGCAATCGTCCTCATATCATAACTCGCCGTCATCAAATATTGTTCTTGCACGCCATCACGCAAAATCACCGGATGCGCCCGGTAAATATTGATATAAAAATCGTCTGCGTTGAGCGTAGTCTCC
>CAVEGL010000034.1:0-7301 GCA_963615165.1 bacterium
GGTGTGTTCGGTATCGTGGTTGCGGTTGCGCTCCTTTGGGTGGGCTTTCTTGAATGGTGGCTGTGCAATGATACCGCCATGGTGATTCTGACTTTGGCAGGATTCGCCGTGGGTGGGCTTGGGGCTTTTCTCATCGAAGAGGCCGAAGAAAATTTTTAAAAACCCCTTGACAAACGGATGATTCTGTGATAGTATAAGACCGTAGAAAGGAAGTAATAAACAATGACTAAGGCACTGTGGTTCGACATGGATGGCACTATCTACAATCTGTACAAGATTCCCGCGTGGCTTGACGCTCTGCGGAATCACGAAATGGACATCTTCTCCGCGGATGACATGGGCAGGAAGTCCCTTCCCCGAATTCGTGAAGCGGTTCGGGCGCTGATTGCTGAAGGTTGGCAGGTTGGCGTCATCACTTGGGCGCCGAAGGGCGTTGATTTCCACTCCATCGAGTTCAGCGAGTGCGAGATGGAAAAGATGTCTTGGCTGGAACGGAACTTTCCCGAAATCGACCTGAACAATGTGGTGGTCGCTGAGTACGGAATGGACAAGGCTGAATTGGTCGAAGACCCTACCGCTTTGAACATCCTCGTGGATGACAACAAGTTGGTGCGCGAGGTGTGGCGCGGTCACGGCGCGAACTTCAAGACCATCAACGCGAGCCGTGGCTACGTGGCTGAGCTGGTCGGTCTGGTGGGATAACCCACCAGATTCGGCAATGTCAAATCTGGTTTTGAAAATGCAGGATGAAAATGCAATCCTGCATTTTTGGCTCATACCAGATTTGACATTGTCATTTTTGGCCGCGCGCCCACGGCCGGGCGCTGCGGTTTTCGCGCAGAATATATAGTATAGCATTTTTTCGAGCGTTTGTCAATAGGCAAATTTAGTTGAAAATTTTCCCGAATTTGACACTTGACATTCTGCCCTGCCTGTGCTATTATATACTTGTCAAGAGGGGAAAGGCCAGAGAGCGTAGCGGGTTCTCTCTAAGAAATTTCGAAGAAAATTCGAAAAAACCTCTTGACAAACTCCCCAAGGTGTGGTACAATAAAGATGTTCCAAGGGGGAGAGAGCGTGGGCAACAACCTTTCTCAAAAGATTCTCATTCGCCACTTGCCAACCATCTCTCGGAGCGTACGGCCGAGGAATGAGAAAAACCCCAAAGAATTTCAAAAAACCACTTGACAAAAAACCAAGAGTGTGCTACAATAAGGATGTTCCAAGAGGGAACAGAAAGAAAGAAAGAGGTAATGAAAATGACTACTATGAATTTTGAAATCTTCTGCAACGCTATCGCTCTCGAAGTTGAGTGCCCCATCTGCCATGTGCAGAAGATGCTGTTTGTGGCTCCTGAGGACTATGTCCGTTGGCAGAATGGGGAGCTGATTCAGGATTGCTTCCCCTATCGGTCCCCCGATGAGCGGGAGATGCTCATCTCGGGCATCTGCCCCGATTGCTGGGAGGGGATGTTCTCCGCTGAGGAGGACTGACCCCCTCGACCGGGCCGAAAAAAGTTTTGAAAAACCCTTGACATTCTGACAGAAAATGCTATAATAAAGATGTTCCAAGAGAAAGGAACGGAAAGAGAGATGCCAACTATGCATACTATATCTACCGTCAATGGTTTCGTTCACACTGTTTCCAATATCAAGGACGCTCGGGCTATGGCTTCTACCGCTTCTCGCATGTATGGTGTGCGGGTAGCCATTCGGGACTTCATGACTTGCCAGACCGTTGCCGCCTATGAGCACGGCCACGAAGTCGACCGCTATGCGGTCTAATAAAAAATGCAGGATTTGAATTCAAATCCTGCATTTTTCAGTTCATACCAGAAAAGACAATGTACAATCTGGTTTTGGCGCCCGGCGCACGCTCGGGTGCGCCGGTTTTTTAGTATACCACAACTCACAGCATTTGTCAATAGCAAATTTGGTAAAAATTTTTACCACGATTTTTTCCCGAAATACCAGATTTGACATCATTTTGTGCTTGACTTTTGCGCCGAAGTGTGATAGTATATCATTGTTGAGAGGGGCAGCGAAGCCGAAAGGCAGAGCGAAAAAACTTGAAAAAAGTTTGAAAAACCTCTTGACAAAATCCTCAAAGAGTGATACAATGAGGATGTTCCAAGGGAGCGACCCACAAGAGGAAACTTCGACAGAGGTCGAAAGACTTCAAAAAAAAAGTTTGAAAAACCTCTTGACAAATGACTCCCAAAGTGCTATACTAAAGATGTTCCAAGAGGAACGGACAACCCACAAGGGCAGAAAGAGGTAATGACTATGGATAAGATGACTAATGTGAAGGCTCTGGATTTCGTTCTGACCAACTGCACTCTGACCGATGAGGTTCGCACCAAGCTGGAATCCATGAAGGTTCAGTTTGAGAAGAAGTCTACGGCTATCCACAAGCCCACTGCTACGCAGATTGCCAACGATGGCTTCAAGACTGCCATTCTGAATGGCATTGGTGATTCCGTTGTGACCATCACGGAAATGATGGCTCTGATTCCCGAAATTGGCGAGCTGTCCAATCAGCGTGTGTCTGCCATCGTTCGGCAGATGGTTGCCGATGGCATTCTGACCCGTGAGGAGATTAAGCGCAAGGCTTACTTCTCCAAGGCTTGATGCTTTCGCCGTGGGGGACGGCGTAAAACTCCCCCAACACGCCCCGCTGGCGCAATGGTAGCGCAACAGACTCTTAATCTGTGGGTTGTGGGTTCGAATCCTACGCGGGGCACTTTTGCCGGGCTAAAAAAATTCCCTATTGACAAAATTCAAAAAATATGATATAATTTATTTGTAAGATAAAGAAAGGGGCTGTGCGAATGGATTTGGAAAAGATGATTCAGCGCGATATGGAAGTTTTGGGTATCTCTCGCCAAGAGGCTATTGAAATGATTGCAAAGGATGTTGAGATTGACCGAATGACTGCCACTTCTGAGATTGACGGCGATTTGTCCAAGGAACAGCGCAAGAATGCCAAGGGTGCGCGACAGGCTGACCGCAAGCCTGGGGTCTTCAAGTTCGACAGCGAAAAGCGCAAGCGCTCCGAAAATTCGGGAAAGCGTTCTCTGATTGATTGTCTGAACTCTGCTCTTGTTAACTACGGTGCAGAAAAAATTGAAGTGACCAACGCTGAACGGGAAATTGTCTTTTTCTCTGATGGAGTTAAGTACAAGGTTGTTCTGAGCGCTCCTCGCTCCTAAATAAAAAAATGCAAAAAATAAATTTCAAAGAACGCTTGACATTTTCCCGAAAGGTGTTATAATAAAGATGTTCCAAGAGGAACGGAAAGAGGTCAATAATGAAGGAAATTGAAATTGAAAAGGCAATTGATAATTGCCAATGTCCTGAGCCGTCTTTCTGCGTGGTGGCTACCACTTGCATGGAACCCATGACAGGGAGCGCACTTGTTTGAAATGTTGGCTTGCCTATTGTAAAGAAAAAAAATATTGAAATTGAGTATTGACAAATTCCAAGAGCTGTGATATAATACAATCATGAAAGAGAGGTAAGGAACTATGACTAAGGAAAAGCTGATGAGTATGATTTACGAGTATGGTGACCTGTGCGAGACTTTTGGCGACTATCAGAGCGAAGAGAACGCGCTGAAATGTAACAAACTGTATGACGAGATTTTGGATGCGGTCGAGCAGATTTTCGCGGAGAGGGGTGAGAAGTAAGCCTTCTCCGGCGCCGCGCGCCCGGTCGAGGCGCGCGAAATTTTCAGTATACCACATCCCAGCAATTTTGTCAATAGATAATTTGGGAAAATTTTCAACCACGATTTTTCCCGAAAATACCAGATTTGACATCAAAAAAGTGCTTGACAAATGGGGCAAGGTGTGATAGTATATAACCGTACCAAGCGAGAGGGCCACGGCCAAGGGGTTCAAAAAAATCTGAAAAAGATTTGAAAACCCCCCTTGACAAAAGCCCAAAGGTGTGGTACAATACAGATGTCAAAGGGACAGAAACCAAGCCGCTTGGAGCGGTGGTCGAGAGAGCGGTGCGCAACGCTAACTGACAGACCCCATCAAGCGAAGCGAAAAAAAAATTCTGAAAAACCCTTGACAAACAACTGAATATGTGCTATACTAACATTGTTCCCAAGAGGAACGGACAAAAAAGAAAGAGGTAATTGAACTATGGAAAAGATGACTTATGTGGTTGCTCTGAACTCCGCTATCGCTTGCGAGGCTCTGTCTGCCGAGGTGCGTGAGAAGCTGACGGCTCTGCGTGATGCGCAGGAGAAGCGCACCCACGCTACCCACAAGCCTACCGCTACTCAGACCGCTAACGAGGGCTACAAGGTGACCATCCTCAACGGTATCGGTGACTCCGCTGTGACCATCACCGAGATGATGAAGCTCATCCCTGAGCTTGCGGAGCTGTCGAATCAGCGTGTTTCCGCTCTCGTGCGTCAGATGGTTGCTGACGGTGTGCTGACTCGTGAGGAAATCAAGCGCAAGGCCTATTTCTCCAAGGTCGGGGAGTAATCTCCCCCGACCTTCGGGCCGAAAAAAGTTGAAAAAGTTTCCAAAAAGTGCTTGACAAAAAGCGGAAAGTATGATAGTATATCATTGTTGAAAGGAGCTGATACAGCATGAAAAAGGAAATTCAGTATCCCACGCAGGAATGGCTTGACAATTGGGTTGACAAGTGGTTGGATGCCCACCCCGATGAGAAGGTGAGCGACTTCAAGGAGCTGAATGAGCAGGCCGAGGAAGCGTGGTGGATGAATGAGATTGACCACGACCGCCCCACTCCTTTCGACCTCACCGCTGAGCAGAAAAAGGCTCAGAAGGAAGCCACCAAGGGCATGGCCAAGGCTGACAAGGAGCGCAAGGCCGTCAAGCGTGAGCGCAAGCCCAACGAGGAGAAGCGCTCTCTGATGGAGAATCTGGCCAAGTTCCTCACCGAAAACGGAATGGCCGATGTGGTCATCTCCAATCCCGAAAAGACCATTGATTTTGGGGTCGGTGAAAACCGCTACTCCTTCACGCTGACTTGCCACCGCAAGCCCAAGGAGTGAACAAAAACCCCGAAAAACCGATGAAAATTCGGTTTTTCGGGGCGGCCCGGGCCGAAAACCGCGAAAAATCCTCAAAAACCCGCGAAAAAATTTAAAAAAGCGCTTGACAATCGCGAAAAACTGTGATATTATATCATCGTTGGGTGAGAAACCCACAGAAAACAGAAGGGGAATTGATAAAAAATGGCTAACTACATCGTGTTTGACTCTGAAACTACTAACGGCATGGATGACCCGATTTGCTATGATACTGGTTGGAGCGTAATCAATGACGAGGGCGAGACCCTCGCGGAGCGTTCCTTCGTGGTTGCGGATGTTTTCATCCATGAACCGAAACTGATGAGCGAAGCTTTCTTCGCTGACAAGATTCCGCAGTATTGCGCGGACATTGCGGACGGCAAGCGCACTTTGAAGCGTTGGGAGAATATCCGCAAGGCTCTTGCGATTGATTGCAAGCTGTTCAATGTGGTTGCTATCATGGCGCATAATATGCGCTTTGACTATCGTTCAACGGCAGTAACTCAGCGTTGGCTGACCTCTTCAAAGTATCGTTACTTTTTCCCCTTCGGCGTGGAAATTTGGGACACTTTGAAAATGGCTCGGCAGACCTTCGGCAAGAATGAGGACTACAAGAATTTTTGCAAGGCTCATGATGGCTACACTTTGAAGAATGGCGCTCCTCGGCTGACCGCTGAAATTCTGTACCGCTATTTGACCAAAAACGACAACTTTGAGGAAGTCCATTGTGGTCTTGATGATACGCGGATTGAGAAGGAAATTTTTCGGGCTTGCCTTGCGATGAATCCCGACATTGAAAAGCGTCTTTGGAATGACTGAAAAAATGTAGGATTGCGGGATGCATCCTGCATTTTTGTATTGCATAAATTTTTACTTGGCATGCATAAATATTCATGCATGAATATACAAAACCAGTGTATAATACACATGCGGCCCGGTCAAAAAAAATTTTTTCAAAAATACCAATTTGGCTATTGACAAATGGCGCGAAGTGTGGTATAATATAGTCATAGAGAACGGCCCGCTATCCAGCGGCGCGGGCCGATTTTCCGCGCGGAACCGCCTTAGGGCAATTTTTTGAGGGCAAAAGTGGCCCGGCTCGGACGCGCTAATTTTCCCGAAATGGCCTCCCTTAGGCGACCTTTTCGTTACCCCTAGCGGTCCACCGGATGCATACACTCCGTTCGAATTAGTCTCGGTCTACCCGCCCGGCGCATCGGTCTTCAATGCAGCTCTCAGGTTGTATGCATACATTCTAAAAATTTTTTCGCTCTTCAAATTTGCTCTTAGGCAACTGAGCTGCGGCTAAATGCAACTCAGAAATTTTTATTCTGGCATTTCCTTCTTCAAAAACTGGACGCAGAAATAAAATCTTGACAAATTTTAAATAATATGATATAATATATCGGGGGACACTTTTAGCGATCGGTTGTATGCATACAAAAAATTCACACTTGACAAATTTAAAAAAATATGGTATAATAAATAAAAAAACCCTTTTTTCGCGATCGGAAACTTGACTCTCAAAAATTTTTTTTGCTACAATAAAATCAAGCAGTTGGTATGCATACATTCCGATTGTTTAATTGACTTTCTAAAAAAATTTTGTTATAATATATGTGTAAGATAAAGAAAGGATGGTACCATTCCAGATGATTAATCAGAATGAACTCTATGAGGCGCTTATGCATGGCGCCGACCCCGAGAAGATGGCAAATGATTACGCTGCGATGCTGAATGCTGCAATCGACCAGAAGAAGGCTGAGGAGGCTCGCATCCAGAAGGAGAAGGAAGCCGCCGCAAAGGCTAAGGAGGCTGCGGCCCAGGCAAAGGCTGCGTCTAATGTGCTGAACACGGTTAAGGCTTATGCGACCAAGTATTATCCGCAGATTGATCTGAGCACTTTTACTGTCGAAGATCTTGACAGCATCTTTGAATCCAGTATTAAGGCTCATGATACTCTGAAGGGACTGAATGATATGTTCAGCGATCTGTTCGGTAATCTGTCTGATGTTCATGACATCAAGATTGGCGAGAAGGCTACTCCTAAGAATACTGCTACTGTTAAGGCTAACGCTAGCAAGTCTGTGGTCACTCCTCGCGATCCGATCGAGGCGTTTCTTCGCCAGCATGGACTGGTTTAATGCATACAACCCCGGCGAATAACCGGGGTCTTTTTGCACCTTGATAATTAGATAAAATGACGATAACGATCACGATAAAATGAGCAATGAGTCTAGGCG
>CAVEGL010000035.1:0-7214 GCA_963615165.1 bacterium
ATGTGTTTCAATGTAAGGATTCACGCCATAGCCGGCTTCGGACACGATGACGTCGACATCTGTAGGATAGCCTTTGGTAAACTTGTGGAAATAAACTTTCACGTCGTAATCTTTGAGTTTTTTGGCAAACTCTTTAGCCTTTTTTTGCCCAGAGAAAAGCGTAATTACTACCGAGCTCACATAAATATCCTTGCTACGCAAAAATTCAATCAGACGCAAAACTTCGGTCTCGTATGGAATTAAGTGGTCGGCGCGTATCTTGCTGTTTTCGATAGCGTTGGCATTGATGCACAAAATAACTTCGGCATCGTCTTTGAACTCCTGTAAAAGTTGAATTTTGAGATCGGGAGGAAAACCTGGGAGAGTGCGCGCGGCGTGCTGGTCGTCAATCAATTTGCCGCCAAACTCCAGATAAAGCTTGTCGAACATTTTGATGCGCTCCTTAATTTTGGCTTTTTGAACTTTTAGATACTTGCTAGCATCGAAACTCTTTTGCATTTTCCTCCTTACGCTTTTTGATTATAACATAGTTTTGGAATTTTGGGGCGATAAAATGCCGGGGAACTTCGCCGTCAGATTGTAGACTTTGGTTGTCGAGTGGGTCACTCCGAAATGTTGAATTGCAGTAACTTATTCCTTTTTTGCCAAAAATTGCTACAATCTTGCAATTTCCTATTTACAACTCTTAAAAAATAGTCTAAAATAGTATTGTAGAGTTTTGGAGCTGGTTTTTATTAGCGCTCCAAACGTAATAAGTAAGATAAAAGGAGAATGAATGGCAAATTTTGACCGTTCCAAACCGCATATTAATGTCGGTACCATGGGGCACGTTGACCATGGTAAAACCACTTTAACTGCTGCGATTACTAACGTTCTCGCTCGTAGACTTCCTTCCGATGTCAACAAAGCAGTTGCTTATGATCAAATCGATAACGCTCCAGAAGAAAAGGCGCGTGGTATTACCATCGCTACTTCCCACCAAGAGTATGAATCCGACAAGCGCCACTACGCGCACGTCGATATGCCAGGGCACGCAGACTACATCAAGAACATGATTACCGGTGCTGCTCAGGTTGATGGTGCAATCCTTGTGGTTGCCGCAAATGATGGTCCTTTGCCACAGACTCGCGAGCATGTACTTCTTGCTCACCAGGTGAATGTTCCTAAAATTATCGTTTTCTTGAACAAAATGGATCTTGCCGACCCAGAACTCGTCGAGCTCGTCGAGATGGATGTGCGTGATCTTCTCAACAAATATGGCTTTGACGGCGATAACGCTCCAATCATCAAGGGCTCCGCTACAAAAGCTCTCGAAGGTGACAAGGAAAACGAAGACGCCATCATGGAACTCGTTGTCGCGATGGATGAATACTTTGATATTCCAGAGCATGATCTAGACAAACCATTCCTCATGCCTGTCGAGGACGTATTCTCGATCAAGGGACGTGGTACAGTTGCAACCGGTCGTATCGAGCAGGGTATCGTAAAGATCAATGACGAAGTTGAAATCGTCGGTCTCCGCGACACACAAAAATCCGTCGTTACCGGTATCGAGGCTTTTCACAAGACTCTCGACCAAGGCCAAGCCGGCGACAACGCTGGGCTTCTCCTCCGTGGTATCGATCGCGAGCAAATCGAGCGTGGTCAAGTGATTGCCAAGCCTGGCACCATCACGCCACACACCGAGTTTGAAGCGCAGGTTTACGTCTTGAAGAAAGAGGAAGGTGGTCGCCACACTCCATTCTCCAAAGGCTACAAGCCACAATTCTACTTCCGCACCACCGATGTAACTGGCGAAGTAGAACTTCCAGCTGATAAGGAAATTGTCATGCCTGGTGATCAGGTTACCTTCAAGGTTAAACTTTTGGCACCTGTCGCTATGAACAACAACGATCGTTTCGCTATCCGTGAAGGTGGCAAGACTGTTGGTTCCGGTGTGATCACCAAAGTTATCAAGTAATTAATTTTACTCGACCAAAGACCTCCTGCGGGAGGTTTTTTGGTGTTGGCGAGAATAAGTTAAGAGGTACCACTGTTGATTATTAGCTGAAACGTGTGACGGTTTTACAATGGTTTTGTGACGGCTTTGCGATATTTTCTTCCAGAGGGAATCGTTTTTGACTTCTCTGAATGAGCAATGGCACAGAAAAAACACTTCAGAAACTGTTTTTCTGCAAAATTCAACTTATATAGCAGTGCCCTAAAAACCAAAATGGGCTTGACGAATACTTATCTAATTTCGCCCATTTCAATCTTCCGCGAAGCTGGCTCTTCCAACATTTCCGGATGCGACAAGACATATTGCAACATTTGGTAGGATTTGGCGAAATAATAACCGTCCGCGATGCGTTCGTCGAAATTCATCCCCCATTCACAAATCTTACGAACGGACTTTTTACCATCTCTGATAATTTCTTCGTCGTGAATTTCCCCCATCGTAATAAGCGAAGACGACGAGCCAAAATCGGTGATATTGTGAAAAATAGCGCCACACCCGATAGAGCCCAAATTGGAGACAATCATAGTGCTGTAATAAAGGTTACCCTTCGCCAAACTGCTAGGCAGCCAGCCTTTTTTATCGCACCATTTAAAAACTCCGACAATCGGCACACGTAAGATGTTCGGCAACTTACCCAAGGCATCGATGACGGAATTGACGCCTTCTTTGCTGATGGACTTGGACTTTTTGTTGCGAAAACTGTCTAGCTTGGACTTGACTTTATCGCGAATCGTGAATATATTGTCGTTCTTGTCAATCGGTATCATTACCATCATTTCTTCGGAACAATCATCAAAATTCACCTTTGCCACGAAAGACAAGATAATTTCTTTGTGCTTATAAAGGTGACGATTCGCCACGAAATAATTCATCTTTGGACGATTGTAGATGACCCGACCAATCGCTGCTAAGAAAGCGTAGAAATAAGTTAATTCTTCGCCTGTAGCCTTTTTATCTTCTACATATTTAACCAATTCCGTCAAATCGAATTTCTGGTTGATGTAAACATCGCTGACGCTGCGATGCGGTTTTAAATCTATGGAAATCTGAGCCATACCAGTTAAATCTTTGACTCTTTCGGCGTCTTTGCGGCCACCAAAGTGATGTTGGTTGCGTTTTTTCATCTTAGTAACATTTTAGCACGCTTTACTGCGAAAAAGTAAAAATTGTCGATTATGCAGCAAATTGTTCCAGTGCTAAAAATCATGGCACAAAGCGAGTGTTGCTGTCACTTTGAAGTGCTAAACGGATATCTGTTTTAGCGCTATTATATTAAAGCATGGGGCGAGTCCTGCTAGATATTTTTCCTCATAAAAATAGGATTTTTCTAGGGTCCCATACATCTGTCGTCCGCCCTGATTTAAAGAATCGTTCGACAGCGCCGCCTCTCTGCAGATATTGCATTATTTAGTAAATTGTAGTATAATTGAGATATATAGTAATATTTAACATCCAGCACCAAAAACTCATTGACGAATCGTCTAGAATTTATCTGAGATTATGGTGCGGAAAGGAAAAAATGGCAGATACTAAAAAAGATGGCGGACTCAAGATTCGAATCCGTTTGAAAGCTTACGATCACCGCGTGATTGATCAGAGCGCTAAGCAGATTGTTGACACGGCGATTCGTACGGGTGCGACCGTAAGCGGTCCTATCCCTCTACCGACCAAGCGCTCGACGTTCACGGTAGTCAAGTCGCCACACGTTTACAAAACTGGCGGTGAAGCTTTCGAGATGAAAGTCCACAAACGCTTGATCGATATCACCAACGCTACGCCCAAAACAATCGAAAGCTTACAAAATCTTTCGCTCCCAGCTGGCGTTGATGCCGAAATTCGCATGTAATTACAGCAAACAAATACCCCTTAGTTGGGGTATTTTTGATGTTTTTTGATGGCTAGATGCGTAATAGGCAAGATGCGCATACGCTTAAAACGTATGCGCACTTTGGACCAAAAAGCGCAACAAGAACTACCAATACTCTAAGAGGTCTAGTATTTTTTGGTTTGTCTCCGAAGATTGACTTATGATTCCCGCATATGTATTTTCAACAAAAAAATATCTCGAAATATACCGTATTTTACGGGCTCCAAGCGACAGATGTATGGTTATAGTGAGAAGTATCATCTATATGCTCGAGAAGTTGGAAAAAATCCGACGCCTCCTTCACGTACGGATTACTACCGAACTCCGCTTTCGACGTAAAATAATCGCTTCGAATTTTTGGATAACTACGTTTTTTTGACTGACCTCTTTTTAGCGCTTCCGCTTGGGCTAAAAATGCCTGCGGGCGGGTCAGGCAGAGAAGTTTGCGCGTATTTTAGCGAGGGCTAGGCGGGTAGTGCAGTAGACGTCAAAGTTGATGATGGTGCAGATTCCGGCATCTGATAATTGGGCGTATTTTGCGATAAATCTTGAGATGAGTCTTGAGGTGTGAGGCTGATTTGGTTGTTGCCCATTTGTTTCTTTTTGGACTTTTCTTAAGCTTATTTTAATATAGTTTGGCTTAATTGCGTGATTTTGTCTAAAAATCTGCTATGAAACTTAAAATGCGGAGCGAATCTTGCCGGATTTTCCCAGTTCCGCCACCTACGCCAATTTGGCAAACATCGGTCTAACTAAATAATTATGCAACAAAGTTTTAATGTGCTATAATATCCTATATGGGTATAGGTAAGCTTAAAAAACGTTTGTATTTTACCGTAGCGAGGTATTTTCAGTTTTTTGCGAATTTAGCTTTGAAACGTTGGCATCCTAGAATTATTGCAATTACCGGTTCAGCCGGCAAGACTACCATGATGTTAATGCTAGAGCACGAGCTGGAGCAGAAAGCGCATTATTCGCACGAAGCAAATTCGGCTTTCGGTGTGCCTTTTGATGTTTTGGGTTTAGACGGGATTCGTGGTTCTAAACTGCGTTGGCTTTATCTCTTGATTGCAGCACCTTTTCGTGGTATTTTTTATCGTCACAAGGAGCCGTTTTATGTGGTGGAAATCGACGGCGAGCGTCCGCACGAGGCGGAGTTTTTGGCGGATTGGCTGAAGCCAGAAGTGACGATTTGGGTGTCGATTGGACTTTCGCATGCAGCGCAGTTCGAAAAGGAGGTTAAAAATGGCAATTTTGCGAATGTGAAAGAAGCGATTGTGGCGGAATTTGCCAATTTGCCAGCGCGCACGACTAAGCGGGTTTACATTGACAAAAGCTCCGAATTGATGGCTGAGGCGACCGCCAAAATCCATGCCAAAGTAATCCCAATTGACACCCGCGTTTTGAAAAAGTACGTCGTTTTCCCTGATTCGACCGATTTTACATACGGTGACACGACTTTTCATTTCAATCATCCGGAGCCTCGTGAAATTATCTACAATCTTTTCGTGCTGCAGGACTTGATGAAATATCTCAAGATGAAATTTAATCCAGATTTTACAGATGTACGAATCGCACCTGGGCGAAGTTCGTATTTTCAAGGCATTAAGAACACGAATATCATAGATAGTAGCTATAATGCGCATATGATTTCGATGGCGTCGATTTTGGACATGGCGCGACGGATGCATGCCGAAAAAAAGTGGTTGATTATCGGGGATATCGTGGAACAGGGAAGTTTGGAGGCCGAGGAACACCAAAAACTCGCTAAACTAATCGCCGACGTGGATGCCGAGAAGGTGATTTTAGTGGGGCGGCGCACCAAAGAATACACCGTGCCAGAGCTAAAAAAGCTGGGCATTTCGGCAGTTTCCACAACCGACCCGCAGAAGGCTTTGAGCTACATCAAAAACCACTTGAAGGGAGGCGAGACGCTACTGTTTAAGGGAAGCCAGTACCTAGAGTGGATTATCGAAAAACTCTTAGCGAATCAAGATGACGTAAAAAAACTTTGTCGCCGCGAAAAAGCCGCCGTGCGACGCCGCAAGGAATGGGGATTAGACGCATGATCGATTTCTATATTATTCACGGCTGGACTTATACTATGGAGCCTTGGAGGGAAACTTTGGCGCTACTTAAAAAAGCGGGAATTAATGCAAAAATACTACACGTGCCCGGGCTAACAGAGAAGTCGAACAAAGTCTACACGATCGACGATTACGTAAAATGGGCGGACCAGGAAATTCCAGACGGAGCAATTGCTTTGGGACACTCTAATGGTGGGCGAATTTTGCTAAATCTCTGCGCGCGTAAACCTCAGAAACTTAGTTATTTAATTTTGCTGGATGCGGCGGGAGTTTACGAGCCGACTTTGAAGAAAAAAATGGTAACTCGGCTCGCCAAAATAGGCAAACCGCTCAAAAAAGTACCGCTCATAAATAAGACTTTCCATAAAATTACCGGCTCGACCGACTATTCCAAGGCGCCCGTCAACATGAAGGAGACCCTGACTAATATGCTAGAGTCGGACAAAAAGCTAGACTTTGCAAAAGTTCAGACCAAAACCTTTATTTTGTGGGGAGAAAAAGACATTATCACGCCGCCACGTCAAGCGCTCAAAATGCGCGATGCTTTACCAAATGTAGGGTTAAAATTTTATGCCGACTGGACGCACGCGCCCTATATCTCTAACCCGAAAGAATTAGCGGATGTGCTAACCAAATTGTTGAGGAAATTAAAGAAATGAAGAAACTCTATTTTCTAGGTATGGCGGCCAATTATTCGCGTGAGCAGCGCCGGCGTCAGCTTTTTAGCGTGGGGAGAAGACGCAATTATCTGGAATTGGAGGAGTTTTTGGCACAAAAATATCAAGGTGAAACAGTGCTTGCAAAAAACGGGCGATCGGCGCTGGCGCTGGCGCTGAAAGCTTATTTCAACCGAGGGGAAGCAGTGCTAGTAAACGGTTTTACTTGTTATGCGGTATGTGAGGCGGTGCGTGCAGCCGGGCTAAAGCCGGTTTTTGCGGATATCGACAGGGCGACTTTGAATTTTACCAAAGACACTTTGGTTGAGGCTTGGCAACGCGCCACAAAAAGCGGGGAAAAGGTGGTTGGGGTAATCGTGCAAAATACTCTCGGCAATCCTGCCGACATGGCAGGAATTCAGGCATTCGCTGGGGAACATCAGCTGGAAATAGTCGAAGATTTGGCGCATTCGGCCGGGGTGCGATATATGGACGGGACAGAAGCGGGGACGATTGGCGTCGCCACAGTGTTGTCTTTTGGTAAAGATAAGTCGATCGACACGATTTCAGGTGGAGCGCTAATTTTGCGCCACCCCTGTAAAACC
>CAVEGL010000036.1:0-6907 GCA_963615165.1 bacterium
CGGTGACGGTGGTGACGAGCTCCGGAAGTGATGTGCCGAAGGCGACGATAGTGAGAGCAATAACACGATCGGAGATGCCGATGGATGATGCGATTACGGAGGCACTGTTGACGACTAACTGGCTACCGAGTATAATGCCGGCGAGACCTACTGCTACTAATACGAGGGATTTTTTAAGCGTAAAGGCGGGTTTTTCAGTTTTGGTTTTCTTGTCTTTACGCGATTTACGAGTGGCATGGACGATGAAGTACATAAAGATTGCGAAAAAGATCATACAGATGAGCGCGTCGGCGCGGGAGATGGTGTTTTCGGCGGCACTTGAAACGAAGGTATCTAAGAAAAGAACTATAAAGACCGCGGTAAGGGCAAGCAGGAGGAGCAGCTCTTTACGAATCGAGGCGCGCTTGACGGCGATGGGACGGACGAGTGCGCCGATGCCGATAAGTAGCAGAATGTTGAGGATATTGCTGCCTACGACGTTGCCGAGAAGCATGTCGGTGTTGCCGGCGATGAGGGAAGAGACGGAGACAGCAAATTCGGGAGCACTAGTGCCAAAGGCTACGATTGTGAGACCGATGAGCATTTTTGAAACTTTAAAATTGAGTGCGGCGGAAGATGCGCCGGATACCATCCAGTCGGCGCCTTTAATGAGGGCGACGAAACCGAAAGTGAGTAGTAAAATTTGTAATAATATGTCCATAATTTTAATTATTAAATGATATTTTTATTATTGTAGCATACTTTTTATGTTTATGTCGAGAATTTTTTAATTATTTTAGTGTGGGCTTATTGTGATTGGTGGTTGGGGTTGGATCGTGGATTTTGCGAGAATAAAATTGGGGCTTTGTGGGGTTGGAATTGGGTTTCTGTGGGGTCAAAATTGGGGGTGGTTTGACTTTTTGAATGTTTTGATGTATAATAGTAGGTAGATTTATGGGTTGCACATTTCACAAAAAGAAAGGAGGTGATTTTGGTGAGTAGGGACGCCAAAATTGCTGTTTTTGCAGTGTTCGCACTGCTGACGAGCGCTTATTTCGGTATTGTTTATACCGGAGTGGGTACCATTAGCATCGGGATATTGGGGGGGACCCCTATTGCTAAGAGAGCTTTGTTAAGAGGGATTTTTTATGCCGTAGGCGATATATTTCAAAACGTTTACGGAAATAAGTCGTTTGCGTTTTGGGGGGCTATAACGACTTGCGTGGCTTGGTGGCTATCCAGTCATCAAGATTGGAAGCTGCTTCTCGTGATGGGGGCTGGTCTAGCTATCGACATTGCCTTACAAGCAATCATGTCGGGTGGCGGATGGTTTACTCGGATAGCAGAGGCAGGTGTAAGCGATGTTGTATCCATGACAGCGGAGACCGCCGTGTATATTCTGTTTTGTACGGAAGTATCCGTGCTAACTGCATCGGCATTTTTTTATCCGGTGCTCAAGGCGGCCGTGGTAGGGCTACTTGCCGGACTAATCGGCGGGGTTGTCTCGATTATTCTGCACAAAAAATAAATATAAATCCTCGCCCGATTTGGGTGGGGATTTTTGAGTCAATTACCATTTTGTGTTGTTTTTATCCTTGTTCGCCTAGAGAGATGGCTGCGTATGATTCTATTTTTAGCTCTTTTTGACTCCGCGATGATTTTCATCTAGGATTGCACGCAGTGTTTTGATTCTCTTCTTGTATTTTTCCGATAATTCCGCCGAAAAGTAGTTATGAAATACATAATCATTCCAAATCTTGCTACTGATACGGGATGGGCGTGGTTTGTTAGTCTACGTTTTTTTGGCATTTTTTGCGAGTTTAGTTTTAATTATTTTTCTTTATTTATGAGCATGTGTACTGGCACGAGATGCCCATTCAACCTCATAACTCATCACTTTTCTTTCTTAAACAACAAAAAAACTAACTATTTCTAGTTAGCATTTATTACTTAAACTCGAAAAGTTCAAGTTTCCTATCAATCTGGAGCCGACTGTCGGGATTGAACCGACGACCTACGGTTTACAAAACCGTTGCTCTACCAGCTGAGCTAAGTCGGCGTGAAATTATTATATCATACTTTTATCTTTTTATGGAGAAAAATAAAAGTATTAAGGCGTCAAAAAAGTAAAGTGCGGAATGGATTCGCTTGGTATTCTTAAAAAAAGATTCGCAAGTCTCTCTTAATGCTACTTATTTTAAATCAATGACTTTTAGTGATATTAAACTCGCCTAAACCTACTTATGTGAAATGTGATATAATTTGCTTATGGATATAATTGTGATTGTGCTTAATATTTTAACCATGAGCTTGGTTGCGGTTTTGCTTATTAAGAAGCCTGCCGAGCAAAAAAATAATATGAAGAATGTGGAGGAGAGACTGATTCGGCTGGAAGGGGAAATGAGCAAGATTGGACCAGCGATTGACCGAAATTTCCGAGAAAATCGGCGAGAGATTGCGGAGAATTTGGAACGATTGCAGAATGGCAATGAGCGTAAATTAGAGGAAATGCGCGTGACGGTGGATGAAAAGTTGCGATCTTCGGTGGAGCGGCGGTTTAACGAAAGTTTTAAGACGATTTCGACGCAATTGACGCAAGTTTATCAGGGATTGGGCGAGATGAAAAATTTGGCGACCGATGTAGGAGACCTAAAAAAGGTAATGGAAGGGGTTAAGACGCGAGGGATTTATGGCGAGGTGCAACTGGGGGCAATTATTGAAGATATGCTTAATAAGACACAATATGCGGAAAATATTATCACCAAACATGGCAGCAACGACCGCGTGGAATTTGCGATAAAAATGCCGGGAAAAGAGGAGAATGTTTATTTGCCGATCGACTCGAAATTCCCAGTGGAGAATTATTCTCGGCTAATCGCGGCGTATGATGGCGGGAATAAGTCGGAAATTTTGCTTTTGCAAAAAGCATTAGCGAACGATGTGAAAGAACAAGCGAAAAAGATTTCAACTAAGTATATTGACCCGCCGAAGACAACGGATTTTGGGATTATGTTTGTGCCGACCGAGTCGCTATATGCGGAGATTTTGCGAATACCTGGACTGTCGGACACAATAAGGCAGAAATTTAACGTGGCGCTAGCTTCGCCTTCGACTTTGCCGGTGATGCTTTCGGGGCTTTTGATGGGCTTTAGGACGGTGGCGATCGAAAAACGCTCGGCGGAAGTTTGGCAAATTTTGGGGGCGGTAAAAACACAATTTGGCAAATTTGGAGACTTGCTTGACGGCGTACAGAAAAAGTTGCAAGAATCGGCGAATAAGATCGAGTCGGCCAAGACGACTTCTCGACAGATTGAGCGGAAGCTGAAGTCTGTGGAGGAGCTACCTGAGGACGATTCGGTAAAAATGATTGGTGAAATTTAGGGCTGGTTGAGGACGCAGTTTTACTGGCGACACAGATCGGGGTTTGTTAAAGTCTTTCGATTTGCAGCTACGCGAGTAGTTTCCCTGCGGAATTTGTTCCGCGCGACAAGAAAACATGGCTCGACTTAATATATACTAGGACTTAAAAAACGCGAATTCGGTCAAAAGGATAGATACGCAAGCTAACCGGACCAATGATGCGACAATACGGAATAGTGCCGAGACCGTTGCGAGAATCCCAAGAATTGGAGCCTTCGCGGTTGTCGCCAGATACAAATAATTCGCCAGCCGAGACTACGATATCAACTTCGCCCGAAGTGTATTCTTTAGGACCGTCAGTGTCGGAGGTTCGCCAGTAATCGTCGTAAACGAAGCCGTCTGGATATTCGTCGTTATAAATGATCATTACGCCATCTTTTACGACGACGCGTTCGCCCGGAAAAGCAATTACGCGCTTGATGACGTATTGATCACTGACGTCGTCTGGTACACCGCAAGTCATGGGATTTTCGACGCCAGCAGCTTGATATTCGGCGATTTTGGTTTCATCGGCATTGGCGAAAACGATAATTTGCCCACGCTCGGGCACATAATCTTGTCCCAGAAAATGCGCCCATGAAACGGCGGCGCGATTTACGACGATGCGGTCGTCTTGATGTAAAGTATTTTCCATGCTTTTGCCGACAACGTTGTAGGAGCGATAAATATAAGTATTAATAAATACAGTTCCTAAAACTATGGCGCAAACAAAAATCGCAAGACTCAGCAAATCCTTGAAAAGGGGGTGTTTTTGGAAAAATTTAGGTTTGATGTATTCGGCTTGCTCTTCCATATTTTTATATTATAGCACTAATTGAGAATTTAGTGGGAAAAATGTGGATTTGGAGGACAACACCCCGGCGCAGCCAGTCATTAAATAATGTTTTTCCCAGTCGATTATTAAATTAATAGTCAAAATACGGCGCGTTTTAATATGATTTTTTAAGTTTTCTTAATTTTTTTCTGCTATAATAAGTATATGGTTGATTATGTTTTAGTACGCAAATCTCGAAATGTAGCCAGTCGGCTGACGCATATTTTTCTGAATATTTTGCTGGGGATTGGCTCGGTGATGGTGACGGTTCTGTCTGGGAGTCCACTACTGGGAATTTTACTTGTTTTAACTTCGAAATGGCGAATTTTTGCGGTGCGAGCGCGATATTTTATGCTAAATTTGAAGGCGAATTTGGTGGATTTGATTGTGGGGGTCAGTATTGTGCTTTTGGCATATTATTCTGGAGCGGCATTTTTGGCGGTGGATTTTGTCTTGATGGGGATTTATTGCGTTTGGTTGCTGGTAATTAAGCCGATGTCGTCCGAAAAAGCAACTATGATTCAGTCGGCAGTGGCGGTGTTTTTGGGGATTTCGGCGGCAACTTTCTTGACTGCCGGCTTAAATTCTACGATTATGGTGATTTTGGCGTTTTTGATCGGCTACGCTGCCAGTCGGCACATTTTAATCCAGAGTAATGATAAGGACTATCTATTGACGACTTTGATTTGCGGTTTAGTTTTTGCGGAAATTGCTTGGCTGTCGCACGCCTGGGGGATTGTTTATACTTTTGGCGATACGGGGATTCGAGTGCCACAGGTGGCGCTGATTTTGACGATTTTTGCCTATATTTATAATTATGCGCGCCGAGCGATGATTAAATACCATGAGGATTTTCAGCTAAAAACCATTCTTGGTCCAGCAATTTTTAGTTTGACGCTGATCGCGATTATTGCGATTTGTTTTAGTAACCCAATTTTTAATATTTAAGGAGGAGAATGCAAGAAGAAAAGATAAAAGAACCAGAAGAAAATATAAAGGGCGAGGCTGTAACTCCTGGCTCGAAAGAAGCTCAAAAGTCTTCGCAGGCAACTTTGATAATAGCCGTAATTGCTTTGGTTTTGGGTTGTAGTGGGACGGCTCTGGGGTATCTTAGCTACGAGCAGGCGCGCACTCCGCTGACGGTCTTAAATAATACAGACGGAAATTCGACGAATTTTACAGATGGGTCGATTGCAGATATATCAGATAAGGTTTCGCCGAGCGTAGTTTCGATTGTGACATCTACAAAGGTGGCCTCGTATTTTGGTCAGACATACGATTCGGCGGCGGCAGGGACGGGGATTATCGTATCGAACGACGGTTATATTTTGACAAATAAGCATGTGGTAGAAGGAGCAACTTCAGTGACGGTAGTACTATATGACGGCACGACGTACGAAAATGTGGAAGTCGCCCAGACGGACCCTCTGAACGATGTAGCATATTTGAAGGTGAAGGACGTGAGCGATTTACAAGCGGCGACTTTGGGTGACTCGAAGACGATTGCAGTAGGACAACAAGTGGTTGCGATTGGCAACGCTTTGGGTGAATACCAGAATACTGTGACTTCTGGGATTGTTTCGGGAACCGGGCGTTCAGTGACGGCGTCAGACGAGTCTGGCACGATGACGGAGACTTTGAGCGATATGATTCAGACCGATGCGGCAATTAATTCCGGCAATTCGGGCGGACCATTGGTAAATGCGGCGGGCGAGGTAATTGGTATCAATACGGCAACCAGCTCGACGGCAGAAAATATGGGTTTTGCGATCCCGATTTCGGGAGTGAAGGGGATGCTCGCACAACTAATTGAGACCGGTACGGCGTCGCGCGCGTATCTGGGAGTGTATAGCGTGGAAATCACGCCGTCCCTGGCAAAGACCTACAATTTGCCGGTCACTTCGGGGGCATACATATATAGCTCGAGCAGTTATTCGGCGGTAGTGGCAGGGAGCCCGGCGGCGAAGGCCGGAATTAAGGATAAAGACATTATCACGGCGGTGAACGGCGTGAAGGTGGGGGCGGCTGGGTCGGTTTCGAATTTGGTTGGGGAATATAAACCTGGGGACACGGTGCAACTTACGGTGATGCGGGGCGGGGAGGAAATTGCGGTAAATGTGACACTTGAGGGGTATAGTAAGTAGAGTGTTAGTAAGTATGACAAAAAAATAAGGTCGCTAGATGACATCACTACGCACGGAGAACAATGACGAAATTCTCCACAAAATCCGGCTTGAAATTGAATTTCGCAGCATAGTCGATGATTTCGCGATGTTGACAAGGGTCGGCTTCTAGGATTAGACAGTAGCAAGCGTTTTTAGCGGCAGTTTCCCCAATCAACCTTTTAATAAGCGCGAGCCCGCGGTCCGATGCGTAGAGGGCTTGGCTTGGCTCAAAGCTGAGAGATTGCAGGTCTAACCAACTCCAATCGCGGTCGACATAGGGTAAATTTGCGACTATAATATCGAACTTGGCATCGATTTGGCTAAGTAAGTCGGATTTTTGAAAAATAATACCTCCCACCTCTGTTTTTTCGGTAATTTCTTCGGCGCTTGATAAAGTGCGGGGCAGGGTCCCGAGGAGATTTTCAGCGTTTTTGCGAGCAATATCGAGAGTGGCATCGGAAATATCCAAAGCTGTGACTTCAACGTTTTTAAGTTCCGCTTTGATAGTGATAGCGAGACAACCTGAACC
>CAVEGL010000037.1:0-6604 GCA_963615165.1 bacterium
GCAAATCGTCGTCCAAATTTGTAGTCTTCCCAGCCTTTCCCTCGCGCGCAATCGCATAATAAACTGGGTAAAACAGTTGCGATTCCTCTGTCGCAAGTTCCAAAAACAAGCTCTCAATCTCGCTCAGAACTTCTTGAATCCGCGCCGCGGGTTTGTCAATTTTGTTGATAATCACAACCGGCTTCAGCTTCAAATCCAAAGCTTTCTGCAAAACAAATTTAGTCTGCGGCATCGGCCCCTCTTGCGCATCTACAATCAAAAGCACCCCATCCGCCATATTCAGCGTGCGCTCTACTTCGCCCGAAAAATCCGCGTGCCCAGGCGTATCGATAATATTAATCTTGTAGCCGTTATAGTATACACAAGTTTGCTTCGCAGTAATCGTAATTCCCCGCTCATGCTCCTGATCGCCCGAGTCCATGATCAAAGTTTGACTCATCTCTGCCTGATTATCGCGAAAAGTCCGCGACTGTTTCAAAAGCCCATCCACCAAAGTAGTTTTACCGTGGTCGACGTGCGCAATAATTGCCACATTTCTAATTAAATCTTTCTTAAAACTCATAAATACAATTATATCACAAGAGGTGGCGGGTGGCAAATAGAGGTGTTGTGGGGTAATTATTTGTATCGGAGTGGGCGTCCGTATATTTAGATTGGCGATATTGTTTGAGAGAATACCCAATGGACCTGTTTTGCGCTTTTGTTATTTAATAATACTATAATTTTTATGAAAAATTTTATTAAAACCGCTGCCAAAATTACAGATAATCTTAGCTGCCTAGGCAAGGCGGGCGGCATGAAATGGTATTTTTGGTTGTGTTTTTTAGATTTAGATGTAAAAAGATGTATACTCCTGACCGTCCCGACAGGTTCTTTACACCGCCCGTCCGTATCGCCCAGCCAGTTTTTCTAAAACGCTCCCCAAAGAACAAGACGATCAATAATTGCCCCCTAGAACCCAAGTTTGTTGTATAATAATAAAACATGAAACACTCAAAGCCATTAATTTACGAGCCCGAACGCTGCTGGGTAGGCGACAGTCATAAGATTGTCTACCATACGCGCGAAGAGGCGGAGCTTGCCGCGGAGGTAGCTTGTTACGATCATCATATTCGCGGCCGTTTATCGGTTTACAAATGCGAATATGGCAATCACTATCATTTGAGTTCCAGGTAGCCTTCGGCGGGCAGGCTTATTTTTTCGACTATTCCGCATCCCTCCCAACGCCGGTATTCGGCACTTTGGGCACTACCATCGAATCGTAATCTTCAAGGTTAGCGTCTTGATTATCTACAGATATTGTGTCGGACTCTGCCTTCAGCCCTCCGCCAGGTCCGCTTCGCGTTAAACCACGAATCCTAACCGTCGCTCCACGAGTATCTTCACTAAGCGGCACCAAGCTAACCGAGGTAGATTCATCAACTCCCGTAATCGTAAACTCCGTTTCATCCGTAAATCCCAAAATTGCATCATCCACCACAATTAAAGTTCGCGTTCCAGTCGTATCAATTTTAACCGTCACCTCCCCATCTGCCCACCGCACACTTTTAACCTGCAATTCAGGCGCAGCGGCACCATACGGGCTTTCCTCCACTCGCGGCAGACTGTCATATCGTTCCATAATATAATCGGTAAGGAGGCTCAGCTCATCAAAGTTAGTCACCACTTTTCCGCCAGTCTGCGCCGACAGTTCTGCGTAAGTCGCGGCTTCCTCGCTATTCGTAATAATATAGAAATTGACTGGATCGATTTTCTTGCTGAGCTTCACTACTGTATCAAAATCCATCCCGTCCCTATCCGGCGAGAGAAAGTCCGCATCCGTCAAAATTACCAGAGATTTAGTCGAGCCATAACGCCAGTTTAGATTTTTCATCACATGATAAGCAGCCGAGAGCAAAGATTCTGGCGTGTCCCCGCCATTATTTACCCTAATCTTGTTTAACTCACTTTCAAAAACCTCCAAAGTGCACGTTTCAAAATTGCAGTGCTCGACCGGCGCATAAGGGTCAGCAAGGTCGCGATAATCATAAAGTGCCACTCGCCCACCAGAATTAAAGGTCTCCTTAGCTAGACGTAGTGCCTCGGCCTTATATTCATTAATCATGCTGAGCATCGAACCGGTCGAGTCGATCAAAATTGCCGTATCGTGTGGCGAGGAAATATTATTTTCGATGCGATAAGCGTCGGCAATTTTGTCAAAAATCACTCGCGAAGCATCCTCGTAAAGTGCATCCGACATGTAAGCCAAATGGTCACTCACGCTCAGATGCGAACTGCAAAAGATATCCTTCTTATTGCACCACGTCCCCACTTTTCCCGTCAAATTTTCCGTTTCGTACGGAATATAAGAGCCAAGTAGCCCCATATAAGCCCGACAATCTGGCACATACATGCGATAATCGGAAAGATTTTCGCCCGAACAAGCCGCTGGCACCAAGCCTTTACCTTCTGGCAGATATATTTTGGGGTCGCCAAAAGTTGCCGCATAAATTAGCTTGTCGGCGTTTAATTTTCTTAACGATTTCGATACCGCCATCGCGCCCTGCGAATATCCTCCCAGCACATAACGCGTGTTCGGACAGGCGGAACCGTTCACGATTTTGACGAGTTCCGCCACGCCTGCATTGACACTATCACCGAATTCGTAAGCGTCCCCTGAGCCAATCAGCGCACCCAGAGAAGTCTCTAGATGATCCAACCCAATTGCCACTGCCGGATAGTCCAAATCGATAAATTCATAACTCAGCGTAGTGGTTTGTAATTTCGGCTCAATCGCTTTCTTGAATTCCAGATAATCCTCATTGGTCCAACGCCCGCCACCGGAACCGCGCGCGAAAATTACCTTGAGGTCTGGGCAGCTTTCGGCGTGCGTGGCCGACGGCAGATATAAATTCCCGACAACGGTCAGAAAAGCCATCATCGCGAAGCCTATTTTTCCCCTCCGTCGATTTCTCTTAAAAAATAATTTCTTTCTTATCACTATAAACTCCTTTTATTTTTGGGCAGTATAGGCACATTTTAGTGCAAAAATCAACCAAGAGTAGTGATTTTATTCAGCATAAGCGTTAAAATAAGCACAAGCATTTTCAAAACAGGCTTGCTGGACGACGAAAATAATAATAAAATTTAGTCTTGCTTCAGCCATTTTTTCAACAAGCCCAAAAATATGCTAAAATAATAAAAAAGGAGGATTATGACAAAAGAAAGCCAGCGCGAATGGGATGAATATTTTATGAAACTTGCCGATACGGCTGCTATGAAAAGCAAAGACCCGTCATCAAAAAATGGTTGCGTGATCGTTGACGAGAATCGTCGAGTAGTTTCGCTAGGTTATAACGGTTTAATTCAGGGTGCCGACGAATCCAAAATGACTCTAAGCGAACGTCCGATGAAGTATTTTTTCTCAATTCACTCCGAGATGAATGCGCTTCTGTTTGCGCGTCGCGATTTGAAGGGCTGCACGATTTACAACCGCATGGCGACTTGCGAAAATTGCCTAAAATACTGCTTGCAGGCTGGGATTCGTCGGTTTGTTTACCAGCAATTTCGTTACAATTCTAGACTTAGACATGCCAAATTATCCATGAGCAACATCGATACCGACGAAGCTATCGTGCGTATGCTGGTCGCAATGCCAGAGGTGGAGACCCTCAATATCACCAACTGTAAAAGTTATATCGAGGAAATCCTCGACGATTATGCCAAGGATTCGCCAGAATACCAAAGGCTCATCCGGTGGGTGTCGTCAGGCGAATAATGCCCGCGGTTCTAAGCCTAACCGTCTACCAAGAAATCTCTCTAAAGCCATGTTGCACCAAAAAAGTATTAGCCTGCGAAAAATGTCGATTGCCAAAAAATCCATTATACGCCGAAAGCGGAGAAGGGTGCGCTGACTCTAGCACCAAATGCTTACCTGTATCGATCAAAGATTTCTTTGTTCGAGCATCCCTGCCCCAAAGCATAAACACTAAGTGCGGCTGCGTTTCATTCAAATACCGAATCACCGCCGTGGTAAAAATTTCCCAACCCTTGCCACGGTGCGACCCCGCACAATGTGCCTCGACTGTCAGCACCGAATTAAGCAGAAGTACTCCCTGCCCTTGCCATTTTCGCAAATTTCCCGATGGAATTTTTCGCCCGTCTACGTCGCAAAAAGCGCAAATACTGGGATGCCCCAAATCGTCCGCAATTTCCTTGTAGATATTTTTGAGTGATGGTGGCACAGGCTCGGAGCTAGGCACCGAAAACGCTAATCCTTCCGCCGCGCCAGGAGTATGATAGGGGTCTTGCCCCAAAATCACCACCTTCACGTCGGTTAAATTTGTTGTAAAAGCCGAAAATACCAATTGCTTAGGCGGAAAAATCGTTTTGGTAGCATATTCAGCGTGCAAAAAATCCGCTAATTCTCGAAAATACGGCTTTTCGAATTCGGCATTTAGGAATTTCTTCCAACTAGGATGCATATTTTTATTATACTATATGGTATAATCTTTATAAAGAGGTAAATAAAATGCATATTGTAGTAGAAGGTCAAGACGGAACTGGCAAAGACACGCAAATCAAGAAGCTGGTGGACTTTTATCGCACTCAGGGCAAAGAGGTGGTTTTTTATTCCGAATCCGGCACTGGCTCTAGCGACCCATTCGTGCTCGAGGTTGCCAGATTAAATTACGGCTCCAAGCAAGATATCGATTGCCGAACTCGCGTTATGTTATATCTGACGAACCGTTACGAACAGTGGCGCAAGCTCGCCGAGCCTTGCCTGAAGCGCGGCGGCATAGTTATTACCGCTCGCAGTTGGATTTCGACTTTAATTTACGAAGGTTACGTCGGCGGGGTGAGCCGAAGCTTGATTACTCGCATGCACAAACTTGTTATGCCGGAGAAATATTTTAGTCCAGACAAGATTTTTATTTTAACCATCAACGAAGCCGAGCAAGCCAAAAGATTGGGTGCCCAGACCAATGCACGGTGGGATCGCAAAAATGAATACTGGAAATCTCAAGGGGGAGTTTTACAAAAAAAGCTCAACTCCGCCTACTTAAATGTCGCCAAAACTTACCACATCCCGACAATCGACGCTTCGGGTACCATCGACGAAGTTTTTGCTGCGATTATGGATTATTTGGAGTAATCTCAAAATTAACAATAAAATCTCGGTGCAGGCAAGATGAAAAAGCCCTTCAATTGAATGAGGAACAAAACAGTGAAAGCATGGAAATACACCTATTGTATTTTGTTCGAAAAAAACGATAAAAAATATTGCAACTCAAGTTGGTGATGCTCCGCAAGACTCTCGATTTTACAAGGAGAGAAACCGGAAGCTATTCCAATCTTTCCGTCAAAATAGCAGCAGAATCCACCCCGAAGCAAAAGCAGTGACAGATCTGTCTGCAGTAATTATCCTCGCCATTCTACTCGGCAAATTGCGAATTATAAAGCTCCGCATAAAAACCATTCTGTCGTATCAACGTTTCATGATCTCCCTGTTCCACAATATCTCCATCTTTCAAAACCAAGATTAAGTCCGAATTCCGAATCGTCGAAAGCCGATGCGCAATTACGAAAGATGTACGACCTTTGGTTAACTTTTCAAAAGCAGCCTGAATCATTTGCTCCGTCCGTGTATCGACGTTCGAAGTCGCCTCATCCAGAATCATCATTGGCGGATTCGCTACCATCGCTCGCGCAATCGTAAGCAGCTGTTTCTCGCCCGCCGAAATATTGTCGGAATCCTCAGAGATCATTGTATTGTAATTTTTAGGTAGCGATTCAATCGCGTGGTTCACGTCGCTGGCTTTTGCCGCGGCTTTAATATCGGCTAGCGTAGCGTCATGATCGCCATAACGCAAGTTTTCGGTAATACTACCGGAAAACAGCCAAGTATCCTGCAAAACCATGCCGAAAAGCTGACGCACGTCAGCGCGCTTCATCTCACGCGTCGGCACTCCGTCGATAGAAATATAACCAGAATCGGGTTCATAAAATCGCATCAACAGGTTAATCAGTGTAGTCTTACCGGCACCTGTCGGCCCTACAATCGCAACTTTTTGCCCAGGCTCAACTTTTACGGAAAAATTTTTAATCACCGGATTTTTCTTGTCGTAACTAAAATTGATGTTATGAAATTCTACCGCTCCGCGAACTTTTGAAATCACTTGCGCCGGCTGAATATCTGGCTCCTCTTCGGGCTCGTTCAAGAATTCAAAAACCCGCTCCGATGCCGCCAGCAAAGATTGGATAGTTGCGGTCGTCGAGGCAATCTCAGTGATAGGTCGGTTAAAACGCGAAACATATTGCACGAAAGCCTGAATGTCGCCGATATTAATTCGCCCATTAATCACATAAATACTGCCCAGTACGCAAACCGCTACATACCCCAAATTTGTAAACACATGAGTTACCGGCATCGAGAGAGATGAGAAAATTTGCGCTTTCCGCGTAGTCGCGGCCAGGTCTTGATTGGTTTTGTCAAAATCTAGAATCGCCTGCTGTTCATAAGAATTCGATTTAATCACGATTTGCCCCGAGTAATTCTCTTCAATTTTGGTATTTAGTGCGCCCAAAGTATTCTGTTGTTTGCGGAAATATTTTTGCGCAAAAA
>CAVEGL010000038.1:0-6582 GCA_963615165.1 bacterium
AGACGACACTGAACGCGCCGAAGCCCTCTTCTACCTCATCGACGCCATCGACAAAATGTAAGTCTACCCCCCAAAAAACAACCCGCCCAATTCAAAATTCACCCCCCCCAAACCCAACAGCCGTCCGACTCGGATCCCAATCAAACACCACCTCAATTCAAGTTCCAAAATCCGACGCCCCAATTCAAACCTCAACCAAGCAGTCCTCTAAGTTTAAAACCATCCAATCTCCCCTCACAAAAAACCGCCCCCCCAAAGGGCGGTTTTACAGCTAATCTAGTACCCCATCCCCATATCCGGAGCTGCTGCCTTCTCCTCTGGGACATTCACGATCAAGGCTCCCATCGTAATCGCCGTCGCCGCAATCGAAGTTGCGTTCTTCACCGCCTCTTTCGTCACTTTCGCCGGGTCAATCACGCCAGATTTCTTCAAATCAACCAACCCTTTTTCTGGAGTCATCACATTCACTCCAAATCCAGCCTTCGCCTTCTCCACCTCAGCCAAAAGCGCTTGCGCATTTAGCCCCGCATTCTCCATAATATGCACAAATGGCGCTTTCAAAGCATTTTTCACGATTCGTGCTCCCGCGCTCTCACCCTTAATCTCCCCCGCCAAATTTACCAGTGTCACTCCGCCGCCAGTCACAATCCCCTCAGCTAGAGCCGCTTTCGTCGCAGCCACCGCATCATCTACGCGGAATTTCTTCTCATCAATCTCGGTTTCCGTCGCGCCGCCCACCTTAATCACCGCCACCTTACCGGAAAGCGCCGCCGCTCGTTTCTCAAATTCTTCTCGTTCATAGTCGCTCTTAGCCATCCCCGCCAAAGAATGAATCAATTCAATCCGCGCAGCCACCGCCTTTGCGTCTCCAGCCCCCTTAATAATCGTCGTTTCATCCTTCGTAGCAATGATCTTCGCCGCAGAACCAAGCACCTCGAGTCCCGTCTCTTCCAATTTCAACCCCTTATCCGCAGACACCACCGTCGCATCAGTCAAAATCGCAATATCCTCCATCACTTCCTTGCGCCTATCCCCAAAAGCCGGCGCCTTCAGTACCAAAGAGTTAAACACACCCTTCAGCTTGTTTAGTACGAGCAGAGACAACGCCTCTCCCTCCACTTCCTCAGCGATAATCACCAAATCCTTCCGCCCCGCTTGCGCACATTTCTCCAACATCGGCAAAATATCTCCCGCGCTCGAAAGCTTCTTATCTGTTATTAATACCAGAGGCTTATCAAAAATCGCCTCCTGCCGATTCACATCCGTCACAAAGAACGGCGAAGAATACCCCTTATCATAAGAGAACCCCTCCACAATCTCCTGCTCCATCTCTAGCCCCTGCCCAGCTTCTACCGTCACCACACCATCTTTGCCGATCTTCGAAATTACCTCAGCAATCAAAGCTCCAATCTTTTCGTCTCCCGCCGAAATCGTCGCAACCTCTGCCACCTTTTTATCATTCCCCTCAATTTTCTCCGCGCTTTTATCAATCCCCGCCACAATCTCCGCCCCCGCTTCCTCAATTCCGCGCCTCAGCTCCATCGGATTCACCCCCGCCGCGATCAACTTATTCGCCTCATTCAAGATATTATAAGTCAAAACCGTCACCGTAGTGGTCCCGTCCCCCGCCACCTTATTTAACTTCTGCGCCGCCGTCTTAATCAGCTTCGCCCCCACTGCCTCCCCCAATTTCTCATCCTTATTCTCAAGCTCTACCGCTTCCGCCACCGTTACACCATCATGCGTAATTACTGGCGCACCATATTCTTTTTCAATAATCACATTCTTACCCTTCGGCCCAAAAGTCACCTTTACTGCATCATACAACTGTTTTGCCCCCGCCAAAACCTTATCTCTAGCCTCCGCTTCGTAATAAATTTTTTTTACCATTTTATCTCCTTTTACAGATATATTTTAATAGTTTTCCACAAGTTTTCCACAACCCGCATTTAGCCATATTCAGCTGCATCCGACTACATCGTAGCCAAAACATCCTCTTCCTTAACGATAATATAATCCATCTCGTCTACCTTGATTTCCGTCGTAGAATATTCCTTATAAACGATTTTGTCTCCCTTTTTTACCACTTCCACCTCTGGACCCACCGATTCCACCACCGCATAAGCTGGCTTCTCTTTCGCTTCCCCCAGCAAAATCCCCGATTTTGTCTTCTCCAAAGGTTTCTCTACTACCGCAATTATTCTATCTTTTAATGGTTTAAGTGCCATATTTTATCTCCTTTTCTGCTCCTATTATAGCACAAAAATTAGCACTTGCAACCCCCGAGTGCCAAAATGTATGCCAAAATACTCAAAATCCACACCCTAATCGTAATCAAAGTCACACCAATCCATATTGATTTTTTTTACCACCTCTAGTATACTAAAGAAAACAAAGGAAACTTATGGATTACAAATCTCTCATCACCACCTACAAAAGCCCTCTCTACATCTATAATTACGATGTTATCGCCGAGCATTGCCGGCAAATCGCCACCTTCGCCGAAATTCTCCAAACCTCCCTTAACCGCCCACTCTCCATCAGCATGCATTATTCCACTAAAGCCAATTACAATCCTTACCTCTTAAAAATCGTCAGAAACGCCGGTCTCAAAGTTGACTGCATGTCGCCTCTAGAAGTCAAAGTCAACGAGCTTGCCGGTTTCACTCCTGCAGAAATGCTCTACGTCTGTAACAACGTCACCCCAGAAGAAATGGAATTTATCCACAGTACCACTATCCTCCCCTGTCTAGACTCCATTTCTCAGGTAGAATCTTGGGGCAAACTTTTTCCCAACACCGAAATCATGATTCGCATCAACCCAGGCATCATCGGCGTCGGTCACTCCGAAAAGGTCATCACCTCTGGCAAAGCTACCAAATTCGGTATTAGCGAGTCCAATATCCCAGAACTCTTAGAAGTCTGCAACAGGCACCATCTCACCATCATCGGCACTCACCAACACCTCGGCAGCCTATTCTTAAACGACAAAATCGACAATTACATCGCTGGCGTCGAAGCCGGACTAGCCATTTCCGGCAAATATTTTCCCAATTTAAAGATTATCGACCTCGGCGGCGGCTTCGGTGTCACCGCCCTCAAACACGAAAACGGCACTTATTGGATCGGCACCGACATCGGCATGAACGCCCTCGTCCGCCCCTCCATGTACGATTCCTACCACCACATCTCTATTTTATCCAGCAACAAAGAGCAAATCACCGCCAACATCTGCGGCAACATCTGCGAAAGCGGCGACATTCTCGGCAAACAAAGGCTCGTCACCAAACCTTCCGTCGGCGATTTAGTCATAATAGACAACGCCGGCGCCTACGGCTATTCCATGTCTTCCAATTACACAGGTCGAGTTCGCGGCGCCGAAGTCCTTGTGTCCCCAGACAAAGTCACTCTTATTCGCAAACGCGAATCCATCGAAGACATCCTAAAAAACATTCCTACCCCCGAATAATCGCCAAACTCCCCCTTCGCAAAATTTCAGCACCTCGCCGCCTCGCCCACTCATCCACCGCCCGCGCCACCCCGGGTAAAGCCGGGTTGTTATAATCATGCACCAAAATCGCCCCACCCTCGCCCATTTTTCCTTCAATCAGCCGCAAACTATCCCGTACAGACTCATATAAATCCCCATCCAAAAAAGCAAAAGCAATCCGCTCCGGCAAATCCGCCCCCGTTAAATCCTTAAACCAAGCCTTTTTCATCACCGGCACCGGCAACCCCGCCCGCAAAAACCGCTCCTTCACCTCTCGCTTAGAAACCGCCAGCTCTCCCGCCTTAAACTCCCGTCCCAGCTCCGAAAAGTCTGCCTCCCCCTTCTCTGGCAACCCCTCAAATGAATCATAAATCCACAACCTAGCCCGCGCAGAATCACAGCCACAGTTTTTCGCACCCCCAACCGCCTCATTTTTCCGCAAAATCTCCGCCAACATCAGCGAAGTATCCCCTTTATAACATCCAAATTCCACAAAATCCCCACAAGTCTCCAAACATTCCCGCGCCAACTGCAAAATCACCTCAGTTTCCGCCGCACTCACCTGATCATTCTTCCAAACCATCCATCATCCTTCAAAAAGCGGAGTCCCCATCTCCGCTTAATTTTACTCCGCGTCCAGCAACTTTCCCGCCGCCTCAATCATATAAGCTGCCTCATTAGTCGCAATCACATAAATCGGCTTCGACCCTTCCGCTGCAATATTCGTTCCCGCCTTGCGATCTACCGGAATTTCCCCGTCAATCTCAAATCCCATAAACCCAAGCTTATTAATCAAAGAATTCCGCACCGGAATCGATCGTTCCCCAATCGTCGCCGTAAACACAATCGCATCAATCCCGCCCATTTTCGCCGCAAATTCCCCAATTTTCCCCGCCACGCCGTCAATAAACATATTATAAGCCTTCACGCTCTCAGCCACGCCCTCTTCTACACCCGCAATCACCTCGCGCATATCATCAGACCCAGCTACCGCCTTTAGACCAGACATCTTGTTCATTACCTTAATCGCTTCCGCTGCTCCCAATTTCTCGCCTAGCAGCGCCCCCACCGTCGGATCAATCGAACCTGTCCTAGTCGAAGACATCAATCCCTCAAGTGGCGTCTCCCCCATCGAAGTATAGACCGGTTCCCCGTTTTCAAAAGCCGTCACCGAGCAGCCCGACCCCAAATGGCACACTACCATCTTCGGCATCTCGATCCCCATTTCCTTCATCCGCCCTCGCATATAACCATAAGAAGACCCATGCGCGCCCCAACGCCCCAAGTCAAACTCCTCAATAATCTCCGCCGGCAAAGCATAATCTGCATCCTTACGCGTCGGGCGCGTCAAAGCCTCCGAATCCGACATCGTAATCACCGCCACCTCTGGAAACGCCGCTTTTGCATTCTTCAAACTCCGAATCACCCCAGGGACGTGTAAAGGATACATTAACTTAGACTTCTCAAGCTCCACAAAAGTCTGCTCGTCTACAATATGATGCTGCGAGAAATAAGTCCCCGCCGCTGGCGTCCGCACCAAAATCCCATCCAAAGGATGCGCCGCATTGATATACCCCTCCTTCTCAAAAATCGCCTTCGCCTCCACAAAAGCTGTATCTAACGAATCCCACTTTTTATCCACACGTACATCCGAACCATCCGCCCGCGAAATCGTACAAATAAACACCTTTTTTCCATCCTCTTCAATCCCCTCAAAATACAGAGAACAAACCTCATCCTGCCCCTCATAAAGCGAAAACTTCTCGCTCGAAGACCCCGAATTTAAAACCAAGAAAATTTTAGTATTATTGTCGTTTTGTGTCATATAACTCCTTTCCCTCTATTATACAAAACTTCCCCAAGTTATTCAAGACCTCCATCCCAATTTTCAATTAAGCCTCCTCTCCTCCGTAACTCTACTAGATAAATCTCCATTTAAAAAGGACCGGCCTCATGGTCGGTCCTTTTCTTGCTACACCTTCATCCGCTTTATCACGCCAGGAGCCAACATGACACCATGAACGCCTTTTTCGCAAGAAAGAGTGTATTGTTCGGGAGCAGCATGGAAATGCCCACTCCACACAGTAGTAGAGGGTCTAGCATATTTTTTTAGAGTCTCATCTAACCACTTCGCCATAGCTAGTTCTTCACCTCTAACTACGGGCGGACAATATCCCGCCTCCTGCAAAGTCGGCAAGAATCGAGATGCAGGCATATGACATACCACATGCCTTGTCTCACGCATGGCATTAATAAAACCTTGCGTGATAACAGGGTGCTGGAGAAAACTCCAGCCAATACACAGGACTCCTCCTCCAACATTCTGCCAATATTCAATTATCGGCAACTCAGACGGCAGATGCTCAATTTTTGCCTCTTGATCTGGTCTGCCACTGGCACGATAGCAATAATAAGGCGCGTACTCATGGTTTCCTTCCACGAGCCAAACTCTATTTTTATGACGACAGAGAAGCTGTTTAGTCTCCTCATTAACATCATCATAATCTCGCCGCAAAGCAATCGAGATATCATCGAACATCTCAGCAATCGCGGCAAGAAAAAAACCAGAGTCAGGATGCTTCTTTGATAATTTC
The DNA here is from genome assembly GCA_963615165.1 of bacterium. Taxonomy (GTDB): domain Bacteria; phylum Patescibacteriota; class Saccharimonadia; order Saccharimonadales; family Saccharimonadaceae; genus Nanosyncoccus. The sequence continues at coordinate 6,085 of CAVEGL010000038.1, forward strand.
ATAAAATCCTCGAAAGATTCGCACCCCCACTTATCTCGTGCAGCCACTGCCTTATTGAGCTCTGCCAGCTCAACTTTAATGTCAAGCTGGTCATTAATAGCTTTTGCCAGATCGCGAGTAGTCGCCCCGTGTCGACCGTAAGTTACATCATAATATACGCCGACAATGCGATCCGCCTTCGGACCTCTACCATTCAGTAGATCACCATTTATTATAATCTGGCAATCCTTTTTTGCCAAAGTCTCCTTCAGCGACCCTATGCCCGCATGGAGATCGGCCATAATATAAAAATTCATTTTATTATCCCCCCTTAATAAAAGTATAATTCCTATTATACACCAAAAAGGCAGGAAAGTCAATCCACGTCGACTCACTCAATCCGACCAAAAATCACTAATCAAATCAGGTTCTCCTGCAAAGCTTGAGAAATTCTGTTTAAAAAATCCAACTCCAAGCACAAGCAGAAAGAGTTGCAAAAATGGTTGAACACTCTAGCCC
>CAVEGL010000039.1:0-818 GCA_963615165.1 bacterium
CAGTGATAGTTCGTTGAGCATATTAGTGATACCAATGCAGCCCTTTGGGTGTGACGAAGTCGTAGCTGGATGGACGGCTTCTGTATTTTGGCAAGGATGCAATCATCACACATGTTCCTATTGTGCTAAAAATGTTCCTGAGGCTGCTGGGCGAGGACATAATCGTCGTGCGTACTTTCATTTCATTAAAAATGTCCCTGAGATTGTCTTTTACACACTGAAGGAAACATGGGAGGAAGAGCAATATGGTCCGACTGGCGATGCTTTGTATTACTATTCGGACAATGGTGACGCTGTTACCATTGAATTCCTTAAACAATAATCATTTCCCCGCCTAGTTATAGGGCGGGGTTTGCTGATTTTGGCGTTGTGAAGTGACAGAATTGACTTCTGCAGAAGTAGTGTTGCACGGGTTGAATTTTTTGGAGGATGAGGGATTATTGCGGGGATGTTTGTGTGGTGGAATTGTTGGGTCGATAATTTGATTTAGCACTCTTGCATTTTGAGTGCTAATGGATTATAATGGGGGTATTATGGCAAAACGAGATTATTATGAGATTTTGGGGGTTTCTAAGAGCGCTTCGGATGACGAGATCAAGAAGGCTTATCGGAAATTGGCGGTAAAATATCATCCGGATAAAAATCCTGGCGACAAGGAGGCGGAGGCGAAGTTTAAAGAGGTGTCGGAGGCGCATGAGGTGCTTTCGGATAAGCAAAAGCGGGCGAGGTATGATCAATTTGGGCATGCCGGTGTGGGGGGTGCCGGAGCGGGTGGGGGAAATCCTTTTGGAGGTGGGAATCCTTTTGGAGGTGGGAAT
>CAVEGL010000039.1:871-6559 GCA_963615165.1 bacterium
GGGCAAGCCTTTAATTTTGACTTTGGTGGGGGCGGGCTTGATGATATTTTGGGAAATATTTTTGGGTTTGGGGGAGGCGCTAGGCGTCCGCAACGGGGGGCGGACCATCAGACTTCGGTGACGGTGGATTTTGTGGAGGCGATTTTTGGAACGACGCGAGAGATTAACACGGAACAGGGGGATTTGAAGGTGAAAATCCCGGCAGGGATTGACGATGGGATGTCGATTCGGCTGAAAGGGAAGGGTGGGGCGGCGCCGAATAAGTCGGCAGAGCCTGGGGATTTGTATGTGCGGGTGAAGGTGAAGCCACATAAACATTTGACTCGGGAAGGTTCGATTATTTTGTCTGAGGAGACGATTAGTATGGTGGATGCGGCTTTGGGGTGCGAGATTGAGGTGGAGACGGTGGATGGCAAAATTGTGATGAAGGTGCCAGCGGGGACGCAAAGCGGAACGCCGTTTAAGCTTTCTGGGCATGGGGTGCCTTTTCGGGCGGACGGAGATAGAGGTCCGCATATTGTGACGATTATCGTGGAGACTCCTAAGAATTTAAATAAGAAGCAGCGGGAGATTTTGGAGGATTTTCGGAAGAGTAAGAAACGGGGGCTTTGGGGGTAAAGGGGTGGGGGCTGAAAGGGCTTGCTTAGATAGGCCTTTTTGTTGGCTTGAGATATTGAAGCGCGGATGAGTTGGGCATTGAAGTGGGGTGGCTAGAATATTTTGAAATATTGGGATGTGGGGATTGGATTTTAAGAAAGTAGTGCTTGCAAAAATATGGGGCGAGGGGCAAACTATTTCTATTAATTTAAAGAAAGGGTTCCGTGAGATATTTGGAGGAAACGCTGCTGAAAAATGGGGTGATTTGTCGGGATGTTAATTTAAGGGTGGGGGTTGGCTTTGATTTTGAGCAGGTGGTGGATTGTGGCGATGAAGTCGAGGGTGATTAGGCATACGAAGATGATTGATGAGATAAATTGAGCTTTAGCCGGCAGAGAGCCAATGAGGGGGTCTGTGAACGGAATAATGGCGTAGATGACTAAAATGGCGGCGAGTCCGAAGCCGATAGAGGTGGGGAGGCTAATACGCCCGTGGAAATTGAGTGGATAGTGGCTATAATCCCACCATCTGGTGTGAAAGAATTTTTCGAGGAGCCAAGAAGTGGGGTATTCGAGAAGCGTGCTGACAATGCAACCAAGGAGGAATATGAGCCAAATTGGGGAGATTGGGGCAAAATCGTAGATTAGGAGACCGATGAGACCGCCAAAGCCATAAATGGGGCAAATGGGACCATAGAGGAAGCCGCGTTTGGTGATTTTGTGTTCGTAGATGGGACAATAGAGGGTTTCCCATATCCAGCCGAGAAGACTGAACAGTGCGAAGAATAGGATGTAGCGACTCATGGTAGTATTATAGCATGTTTTTGGGGATTTTGGCGTTTGTTTTTTTGTTGGAGTTGAAGTGATTTTTGGGGATTGGATTGGTGTTTTTTGGTTTGGCATTTTTGACGTTTTTGCGCGGCGGGTTACGGGTTTTGACATAACGGTTTTGGCGGGGTGTTTTGTGTTTATTTTTTGGAATTGTTTGATAGCTTACCGGAATTGGGTTGAAAATGAAAGAATGACGTGTTATAATAGAGGTGGAAAATTATAATTTGATATGATTTGTTAACCCGTTGGTATGGAGAAAGATATCAACAGAGACAATTAGAAAGGGTAAAATGGAAGTAGTGGTTCCTGTAATTGCGGCGTTGGCTGGGATTTTGGCTGGTGCCGGTGGAGTTTTTGGTTATAATAAAAAGAAAGAGAATGGGGGGAAGGATAAGGCTGAGGATTTGGTGCGTAAGGCGAAGCGTGAGGCGCAGGATATTGTGTTGCGCGCCAAGAAAGAAGCGGCGGATTTGACAGAGAAGAATCAGGCGGAGGAGAGTGAGCGCCGTAAGGAGTGGAAACGGACAGAAAAGCGCTTGGAGGAACGAGAGGGGACTTTGGATGCTAAGCTGGATCAGCTAGAGAAGAAGTCGGATAAATTGGGGCGTGAGGAGCGTGAACTGGAGGGACTGAAAAACGAAGTGAAAGAGATTCGAGCTAAGCAACACGAGAAGTTGGAGCGGATTGCAAAATTGTCGGCGGCGGAGGCGCGCGAGAAGTTGATGAAAATGACCGAAAATGATATTCGGCAGGATTTGGTAGGGCTGGTGACGAAAGAACAGAGAGAAATTAAGCATGAGGTTGATGACACAGCACAAGCGATTTTGCTGACGGCGATGGAGCGGATGAGTTCCGAGGTGACGGCGGATCGAACGATTACGGCTTTGAAACTACCGGATGATGATATGAAAGGGCGGATTATTGGCAAGGAGGGGAGAAATATCCAGGCTTTACAACGGGCGACTGGGGTGGATATCATGGTGGATGATACGCCTGGAATGGTGGTGCTTTCTTCTTTTGATCCAATTCGGCGGCAGGTGGCGCGGTATGCTTTGGAGCGTTTAATGAAGGATGGGCGAATTAACCCGTCTTCGATCGAGGAGGCGGTCGCAAAAGCGGAGCGCGAAATTGAGAAAGAGGTGGTGCGAGCGGGTGAAGATGCGGCGCGTGAAGTGGGCGTAGTGGGGATTCCGCGAGAGATTTTGCATCTTTTGGGCGAATTGAAGTTTAGGACTTCTTATGGGCAGAATGTGCTTTTGCATTCGATTGAGATGGCACATATTGCGGGGATGATTGCGGAGGAAATTGGGGTAGATAAACGAATAGCGAAAACTGCGACACTTTTGCATGATATTGGCAAAGCAGTGACGCATAAAATTGAGGGGAAGCATGCGGAGATTGGGGCGGAATTGGCGAAAAAATATGGCATGAGTGAAGAAATTGTGCATGCGGTGGCGGCGCATCATAACGATATTGAGCCGACGACGCCAGAGGCGGTGATTGTGAAGATCGTGGATGCGATTTCGGCGGCACGACCTGGAGCGAGGAATATTTCGGCGGAAAATTTTGCGGAACGGATGCGTGATCTTGAGAATATTGCGACGTCTTTCCCTGGGATTGAGAAGGCTTATGCGATTTCGGCGGGGCGAGAGATTCGGGTGATTGTGGAACCGAAACAGATTGATGATTTGTCGGCGTTGAAATTGGCGAGAGATATTGCTAATAAGATTGAGGCAACGATGAGCTATCCTGGGGTGATTAAAGTGAATGTAATTCGAGAGACGCGGGCGGTGGAATACGCGAAATAGGTTAAAAAATGGTGGGCGCCAAGAAGAAAAGGTTGGAGACTTATCAGAAAATTGGCGTGATTTTGTTGGTGTTTGTGATTGCGGGGGTTTTTGGGTGGATATATGAGTTTATTTTCTACTTTTTGGAAGGTGGGATGCGGGAATTTTATATGCAAGGGGGAAATTTCTTGCCGTGGATAAATATTTACGCAATTGGTGCGATTTTGATTTTATTGACGACGTGGAAAAAGAGACGGAAGCCGTGGGCGGTGTTTTTGGTGGCGATGTTGGTGACAGGGGTGCTTGAGTTTGTGTCGGGCTGGCTGATTTATGAGATAGGTGGTGGGGTGCGATATTGGGACTACAATGTAGAAATGTGGAATTGGGGAAATATTGGGGGATTTGTATGTTTGAGAAGCGTGCTGTTCTTTGGTGTTTCGGCGTTATTGTTGGTTTATACGATTGTGCCTTTTTGTATTAATTTGGCAAAAAATATGAGTAAGCGGGCGTTTTTGACTTTGGCGATTTTGCTTTTTGGGATTGTGATGGCGGATGAGGTTTATAATTTTGTGGCGTCGAAGGTTTTTGGATGGACGGATGCGATGGAAATTTATCAGGAGTGGGGGTGGAAATATTGAGCTAGGCGGTGAGGTTGGCAAGGATTTTCCCGGCATGGTTTACTATGCCTTCGGCGTTGTCTAGGGCTTGGACTGAGGGAAAGAAGGTTTAGATGCGGGATTTGATGAGTGGACAATTGGTACAACCGAGGATGGCGGCGTCGTAATTTTTGCGACAATTAGATAGTGATAAGCCTAGAGTTTCGTTGATTTTGTAATTGTGCTCGACGGTGTCGGCGAGACTTGGGCGAGGGAGAAGATGGATTTTTGGTGAGGCTTGAGGTTATTTTGAATTAGGGGCTGGATGCGCTGGGATTTGATGTGTTTGGCGTAGCTGGGAGGAGAATCCTGACCGACAACCGCTACGACAATATGTATGAAATTGGCGGCATGAAATACGTTAAAGACGGCCGCGAAATTATCCCTTACTTCGAATATGAAGCAAACGGTATTGGTAAATACCGGTACGATACCCTTCGTCTCGGCGAACAAAACGATGGCATGGAGAGGACTATTGAGTATATCAACAAGCTCGAATCTCAGATGTTGCCGCTCGAATAGCGCGGTACGATAAATATGCCACAGTGACTGTTGAGTGATGGGCGAATTTTAGATTTAGACATTTTGCTTGGGGGGTGATCATTGAAGGGGTTGTAATTTTTGAGAGAAACTGGTATAATGGGTGGTGAGGATTTATCCTCACTTGGTCCGGTAGCTCAGTTGGTTAGAGCACGAGCCTCTTAAGCTTGGTGTCGTGGGTTCGAGCCCCACCCGGATCACCAGAAAGACATATTCCCCGTTGGGGAATTTTTGTTAAGCAAGTAACTGCCCACGACACTGAATTCTTTTCAGGTCGACTTTCCAATCATGTGCATTGGTGTTCGTGCAGAGATTTTGCCCATCAATAAGAGTCTGATTGTTCGTTTCTTCATTTTATCATATCTTTAGGTCTTTTTGATTATATATTGCAATAAAACCATGTATCAAGTTACATTTATCACAAATTTTAATTTTTTCGATTTGAGTATATTAAACCCCTAATCAAGCAATTTTATCTGGCGGCAAACGGGCGGATTCATCTCTGACGCGTTTTATTGCAATCTCCTCATAAGCCTGTTTTACATTATCAGCCGAAAAAGGACAACATTGAAAGTTACCACTTTAATCTTAGTCTGATAATCGGAATTTATATTATCCATTAGCAACACCTCCTCTGTCAGATGAATAAATAATCTTAAGTGTTTCATAGAGCCTTCCGCCTCTCAGCTTCAGTAGGTGTGATACCTTTACCGCAACGCTCGTGGTTTGGGTGCCACTTTCTGATATTAAGTTTGTCAGTGTTGCCGTTCAAAAAAACGAAGTTCGTTTCTTTCGTGCAACCTCTGTCATTCTTGCTGAGAACGGCAAGTTCTTTTGCGATTTCACTTGCTATCTGTTTAAAGTTTTGCTTTCGTATTTTCCCATAGCTTTACGGATACGATTATCGCCAAAGGTCAAATGCTTTCTATCCTCATTAATGAAGATAAGATTTTCTCCGTTTCCGTCAGCAGAATTAAATCGGGGAATGATTGTGTTGTCCTTGTCATCTTCTGTACTTTGATAGATAACTGCCATCGGCTCAAGTCGTTCCTCCTCGTCGGTAAAGGGAAACAGTTCACCTTTTGAAAGCAGAGCCGCCAGCGAGAGTATAAACTTACTCTTACTATCTCTCGGGTCGCCTTACAGAAGCGTTAACTTGCCGAAAGGAATATACGGATACCAAAGCCACTTAACTTCCGTCGGTGTAACTTCGCCTGCCTTTGTTGCTTCAAGTCCTGCGTTATTTTTATCATTCACTTATTTTTCTCCTCTTAGATA
>CAVEGL010000040.1:0-3628 GCA_963615165.1 bacterium
GAGTATAGTGTGTCTGGCTTTTTCGGCTTTTTGGGGGTTGCCCATGGAGGTGATATATTGAATGCCGCCGCTAATGATGAATACGAGGGCGACGAGTCCAATTATGGCGAGAAAGCCGTCTATTACTTTGATGATGGTGTTTTTGAGGCTGTCTTTGTTGGTGTTATTGTTGCAGCCGGCGGCTTCTTGGACGGAGGCCGGGACGTTGCTGTCGCAAGCGTTGCCGGCGGCAAAAGTGGCCGGAGAGGTGATTAGGCTGACGCCAAGGGTGAAAAAGCAGAATATGGCGCAGAGTAAATTATTGAAGTGTTTTTTCATGAGAAATCTCCTTTGATATTATTGTTTCCTGAACGAAAGAATTCGCGTTGGCTTCGGTGAGAAGTTTGCTAACGAAGCCGGTGATAATTTCGGCGAAGGCGACAACGATGAGACCGATGATGGCATACAGAATGGTGTCGCGGGCTTTGCGAAGGCGACCAGCGTCGCCGTTGGCGGTTATGTAGCTGACTCCGCCGTAGATGAGAAAGACGACTGCAACGATGCCGATGAAGCTAATGCCCCAAGTGATAAGACTCTCGACCATTTCGGTTGGATTAACGCAAGCATCATTGATGGTGCAGTCGCCGAGGTTGCCGTTTGAAACTAAGACGATACGGATAGTGCCCATGATGAGATTGGCGGACATGACGATGGCGAGACCAATGAAGGCTTGGACTAAAGTTTTCTTGCCGAGGGCGATTTTACCGGGATCGCCGCGAGAGAAAGTATATTTGTATCCGCCGTAAATAACATAGCCGAGGACTAGGTAGGCGGCAACGACGGTGAGGTCGGTGGCGACGTTGGCGACGATTTGCCAGATGCCGGTTTTGAGGGATTCCTCATCGGTGATAGAGACGTTACAATCCCAAGAGGTGAGGCCGAGAAAAGCAGGGCAAGAGTCGTTGCCTGATGTGCCGCGTCCGTTGAAACCATTGGCGGCAGAAGCGCTACTCGGGACGATGGCCTCGATGATGAACGTAAAAAGAAAGATAAGCAGACAGATGGATAAGAATTTTTGAATAAAATTTTTCATAGGTATTATTTATATATTAACATAAAATAAAAAAAATAGAAAGGTTTGGTGGGGGTTTGTGGTGATTTTTGGCTTGAGGCGGGGTTGCGGTCCGGTGTAAAACTTGCGAGTTTTGCCATTTGTTTGATAATGGGGGTTGACAGGCTACGGGGTGCGGAGGTATTCCGCCATCGCCGGCGCTGTCTCTGAAGATGCCAATACCTCTGTCACTGGCTCCATTTGTCCTAAAAACCGGACTCTTCCCATATACTCCATCACCCCCCCGGCACTAAAAGCTATTCTAATCTCCTCGTCCAATCCGGCACAATATCCCAATCACAGACAATAGTACTTACGCTATTAACTGTTTTGCGGTGCTTGCGGGTTCTCCTATGAGTTTTATTCGTGCTAGCGTCCATGATATTTTCAGTACGATAGGCAGAAATATTTTAGGAGACAATAATGTCGCGGCCAGAGGGTGTGTAATAAAAGTGGATTTTGGTGCGGTTCTCTGGGAGAAGGTTTCTGGTGGTGTTTGCCCATTCTACGACAATGATATTTTGAGGATTGCGGAGGGATTCGGAGAGGTCTTCGAGCATGAGCCCCGGGTCTTCTAGGCGATAAAAATCGTAGTGAATGAGCGCGCCACCCTTAAAGGGGTAGGTTTTGGAGATGGTAAAACTGGGGCTGGTGACAGGGGTGGAAATACCGAGACCGTGCGCCAGGCCGCGCGTAAAGGTGGTTTTGCCGGCGCCGACATCGCCGATAAGCTCGATAACGCGAGCGTGGTCCTCGGCGGGTGGGAGATTTTTAAGAAAATCGGTGCCAAATTGGAGCATGGCGGTCTCGGAGTTGATGAGATATTTGTGGTCGGTCACTGTTTTCATGTTATAATTATAGCATGAAAATCTATATTTCTGGGATAAGTGGAACCGGTCTCGGACCGCTAGCTTTGATGGCGCAGGCGGCGGGAGTGGAGGTTTGCGGGTCGGACTTAGCGGCGGGGGCGATTTTGCCGGAACTGATGGCGGCGGGGGTGGAGGTGAAAATTGGAGCGCAGGACGGGGATTTTTTGCAGGAAAAATTGGCGGAGGGGGTGGATTGGATCACGCAGAGCTGGTGATGGCACAAGCGGCGGGAATAAAAGTGACCAAGCGAGATGATTTGACGGCGTTTTTGGTGGAGAAATTGGGGTTAAAGATGGTGGCTGTGGCGGGGACGCATGGCAAAACTACCACTACGGCGATGATTGTGTGGGCGGGGTTGAAGATGGGGTTGCCGATTTCTTATATTGTGGGGACAACTTTGGGGTTTGCGCCGAGTGGGGCTTACCATAAGGGAGATAAATATTTCGTATACGAGGCGGATGAATATGACCGAAATTTCTTGAAATTTCATCCGTGGCTGGCGGTGGAGCCGGCGATATCTTATGACCATCCGGATATTTACCCGACTAGGGAGGATTACGCGGCGGCTTTTCAACAATTTGAGACACAGAGTGCGGAAGTATTGACGGAGGGGATGAGCGAGGGGTTGACTTTGGCGGGGGAGATGCAGCGACACGATGCGGGGTTGGCGGTGGCGGCGGTTTGGCAGATTTTTGAGGATACGGGGCAGGATGCGAGCGCGTGGAAAATTGCCGAAATAACAGAGGTGATGAACGCGTTTCCCGGAGTGGGGCGGCGGTTTGAGCGGATTTTTGATGGGGTTTATACGGATTATGCACATCACCCAGAGGAGATTGCGGCGACAGTGGAAATGGCAAGAGAGGAAGCGCGAAATTTGGGAAAGAAGGGCATGGTGGCAGTGTATCAGCCACACCAAAATACGCGACAACACGAGGTGCGTGGTGGATATGAACAGGCTTTTATGGGGGTGGACAAGTTGTATTGGTTGCCGACTTATTTGACGCGAGAGGATTCGAATTTGGCGGTTTTGACGCCTGAAGAGTTGATTGCCAGTCTAGAAAATGCAGAGGTGGCGGAAGTCGTGGAGATGGATGAGAGGTTAGCTGCGCGGCTTTTGGATTGGCAGAAACAAGGGTATTTGGTGCTTTTGATGACGGCGGGGCCGGCGGATGAGTGGTTTAGAAGGGTGTTTGAGGGCGAGAGTAAAGCGAGTTTGAGTGGTGAGAATAGGATAGATCCGGAGAGTAAGAACAAGGGGGATTGTTTGAAGGGCGAAAATAAGGCGGATTTTGAGGGTCGGAATAAGGGGAATTTAGGGGGTGAAAATGGTGAAAAATAGGACGCAATTTGTGTGCCAGCAATGTGGGGCGAGTTTTTCGAAGTGGGTGGGGCAATGTGCGAATTGTCAGGGGTGGAATACACTGGTGGAGCAGATGGTTTTGCCGGAAAACGAGAAAAAAAGTGCGCTTGAGAAGGGGAAATTGTCGGGGAAGAAATTGGATTTTGTAAAATTGAATTCGGTGGTGCCGTCGGATGCAAAGGCGCGACTGAAAACGGGGTTTTTGGAGCTCGACGTGGTGCTCGGCGGCGGGATTTTGCAGGGGTCGGTGAATCTTTTGGTGGGGCAGCCTGGGATTGGGAAATCGACGCTTTTGATGCAGATTTGTGC
>CAVEGL010000040.1:3638-4498 GCA_963615165.1 bacterium
GATTTGTGCGGGCGTGGCGCGAGAAAAGACGGTTTTGTATGTTTCGGGTGAGGAGTCGGCAGGGCAGGTGAAATTGCGAGCGGAGAGGCTGGGGGCGGATTCGGATAAGTTGAATTTTGCGAGTTCTACCTCTGGGAATGATATTGCGAAAACGATTGAGACGGGGGAGTTTGAGCTGGTGATTGTGGATTCGATTCAGACGCTAGCGATGGATGAAATTTCTTCGGCGCCCGGGACGGTGTCGCAGGTGACGAATTGCGGGAATTTGATTGTTCGGGCGGCGAAGGCGACAGATACGGCGGTAGTGATTGTGGGGCACGTGACGAAGGAGGGGACTTTGGCGGGACCGAAAACTCTGGAGCATTTGGTGGATGTGGTGTTGAATTTTGAGGGCGATAGATACGGCGGATTTAAGACGGTGCGAGCGGTGAAAAATCGGTTTGGTGGGACTAATGAGGTGGCGATTTTTGAGATGGCGGAGACAGGTCTTAAAGAGGTAGAAAATCCCTCGGCAGCGCTTCTCGCGGAGCGGACGAATACGGATGGATCGATTATCTTGGCGACGATGGAGGGAAATCGACCGATTTTGGTGGAGATTCAGGCTTTGGCGACGAAGACGAACTTTGGTTATCCGAAGCGAACGGCGAGTGGGTTTGATTTGAATCGGCTAAATTTGCTGATTGCGGTTTTGGAGCGGCGGACTAAGCTGAAATTGTCCGATCAGGATATTTTTATCAACGTGGTGGGTGGAATGAGGCTGAATGATTCGGCGGCGGACCTTGCGGTGGCGATGGCGATTGCAAGCGCGGTGGCGGGGCGAAAATTGGGTGAGGAATATGTGGTGTTTGGTGAAATTGGGT
>CAVEGL010000040.1:4569-6475 GCA_963615165.1 bacterium
ATTGGGTTGGGTGGCGAAATTCGCTCGGCGTTTCGGGCGAGTCAACGGATTGCGGAGGCGAAGAAATTGGGTTTTTTGCATGCGATTGCGCCGGCGACTGTGAAAGATTCGTTTGTGGTACCAGCGAAGAATTTGCGGGATGTTTTAATACAATATGTGAGGTAAGTGGAATTATCGGAGGTATATTATGCGAATTTTGGGGATTGATCCCGGGATTGGGATTTGTGGATTTGGGTTAATTGAGACGAAAAGCCGGGCGGATGCTAAGGCGCTGGATTTTGGGGTGGTGACGACGAAGATTGGTGCGCCGCTCCCGAGTCGTTTGAAGGAACTTTATGATTCAATGAGGGAGGTTTTTGAGGTGACGAAGCCTGAGGTAGTGTCGATTGAAAAATTGTTTTTTACGAAGAATATCACGACGGGGATTGCGGTGGCAGAGGCGCGGGGTATTGTACTTTTGATCGCGGAGCAAAATGGGGTGCCGATTTTTGAGTATACGCCGAACGAGATTAAAATGACTTTGACGGGGTATGGAGCGGCGAAAAAGCCGCAAATGCAAGAGATGGTGCGGGTGCATTTGGGGCTGGAAAAGAAGCCGCGACCGGATGATGCGGCGGATGCTTTGGCGGCGGCTATTACGCATTCTTTGCTAATGTAGCGTTGCTGAATGAGCACTTTTGGCTTGATGTTGGCTTGACTTTTGGGGGCTGCTAGTGTCGTGGGTGATTTTGGTTAAAGCGTAGCTATCATTATATTTTCTGAATGTAAAACTATAAAGTTTAAGATTGCCGTAAATGTTCTGTTGCATATTTTCGAGAGTTACTGCATCAACGAGCACGACTACGGCATCCGCTTTTATGATGTTGGCGGCTTTAGCTGTGTTGGCGACTTTGTATATGATGCGTTTTGACAAAATTCCACCAATGCCGTCTGGACCGTAAATTGCAAAACTGTCTGAATTGCCAGGTTTGAACATTCAGACCGACAATATCATAAATGGAGAAAGTTTTAGCGTATTTAGAAAAATGTTTTTTGGTGGCGGATTGGACGGAAAGATTAGAGTAGCTCTTGCAAGTTGAGTCACGACTAGTGTCGAATATGGCTCCATCATATCTAGATTACAGAAAAATTTAATAATTAAGGGAAAGATTGGCGTATTGAAGTTATTGATCAATGTAACGCTTCGGAACTAGATATCGAATCTGTACCTAAAAACAAAATCGTCAATAGCATCTGCGTATATTTTATCGCTTTCGGTTTCGTTCGGTCCTCTTTCTGTGTCGGTTTCAGATAGTTTGGTTGGGCTCTTAAAAGTATAATTTTGAACTGCGATATTTTCAGCTAAAGAAAATACTTTTGTGGCTTTTTGAATTTGTTCTTTTCTTTATTAAACGTCATAATATTAATGTCTCCATTGACCGGCAAGATCGTATGGATAAAGATAAAATTGTCATTTTTGCCATTTTCGTGTGTTCTTGAAGTTTTTATGTTATCCGTGTGGTTGTTAAAATTATTTAAATCCGGCAACGAATAGTTGTCATACGATTCGGCAAATATCAGGGTAGGAGTGCCCAGTATCAATAATTGGAGTGTTTCCAGAGGTATAATTCGCCCGTATTCTTGACTGGCTATAATATAAGACTGCATTGAAATCGGCTGCGGAATCGCCAGTTTTAAGATTTGGATACTTTTTATAAAAATCAGCTTTTTGCTCGTCGGATAAATCCAAATCGCTGACTAATTCTGTTAATAAGAAAGCTCCATTTTTTCGTAGCCAAATGTCAAAAATGCAATTTCCTTTTTGGTTTCTTTGTTTTTTTGGTCGCCTCGTAGTTTCTTAGTTTTTCCATGTAATTTATTATAACATTTTTTATAATAGTATACTGTAATGAAGAAACATTGCGAG
>CAVEGL010000041.1:0-6460 GCA_963615165.1 bacterium
GCGGTGGTCAATGTCGCCGGACGAGTTTAAGATATTTCAAGCAAATGCGTCTAAAATCAATGCAATGAAAGAGCGGCAAGTGGTTGAAGATATTCTTGCAGAGAATGGCATGGGGCGCAGTTGGTTTGACAAAAATGGAACGCCTTTTTTGCTGGGTGCAGGTGGTATTGGTGCGTTAGGGCTAGGTGCGTATGCACTGGCTAACCGTGGTAAGAATAAGCGTAATGCATGGTCTGATGACCCATACCGTCGTCCGGAATTTACCGATGCTGAATTTAATAATGCTTTATACGGAGTGGACTGATTATGATTTCTAAAATTGCTAATTGCAGTAAGTTTCGTGAAATCGACTTTGAGAAAACGGCAGGGGTGCTTCAAGGGCTGGCTAATTTAACCAATAAAGCAGCCCGTACTGCTGCCAGAGACGCCGGTGTTGGTTGGAAGGGTCTGATGACACATGATGCAACCGAGTTGTCTGCATTGGCAGCTAACAACAATGTAGTTCGTGGCTACGAAGGTATGTTGCAGAATATGCTGCGTAGTAATCCGTCTATGACTACAGAACAAGCTATAGCCGCATTGGGTAAGCAAGGGTATCACGCTCCGGGAACTATTCTTCCTGAGGTTGGAAATACCGCTACACAGGCTGCCGGGCAAGCAGGACAACAAGCGGCATCTACAGTAGGCGGACAAATTGCGCAAAACGCCATGCCGTTAGCCGCCGGAGCATCTGTGCTGGGTGGAACGGCCTATGTTGGAAACCGTGTGTTTGGCAATCGTCCGTATGGGTATCCTCCTCGGTATTATTAATTTTCTTTTTTTGTGGCTTTATTATGATTAGCAAAGTTTCCGGAGAGCTTACAAACTTTTTGAAGTCAAAGATACTAACATACCCATTTGGCTCTAATTATGGGCAGATGAAGAGCATGTTAAACAAGGCGTACAAAGGTCTTGGTGATGATTACGCAAACAAAATCAAGACTCTAGCGGATGATGCTACATTGCAGTCACTTGAACGTAAGCCGTATGAAGTTTTTAGTAGAAAGAGGATATTACATCCGTTGACAGCAAATACGGATGCTTTTAAGCATAATGTGCGTGTTGAGAAATTGCTGGAGCATGCTGACCCTTATGACAAATTAGAATTGTACGCACTTCAACGACGTCTTAACATTTACAAAGGCTTATTTGACCCACAGCATTATCAACGAATGAATATACGTGCGCAAGATGCACTTTTTAATGATATGAAGGCAGCCTCTAAAGATTACAAAGACTTTGTTAAAAATTTGAAAAATCGTCGTCTGGATAGCTACAAAGATTTGGATACTGCGCACAATGACATTATTAGTAAATTAAAAGACCGTGTTCAAAACATTGAACAGATAAATAAAGATGCGTTTAATAATGTGCATGCTGGGTATAAGAAGCAGTGGGATAATGATTTGCGTATGCGCAAGGAACGTGAAACTACACGTAAAGAGCTTATCAAGAAACAGCTCGAGAATATGCACGATTTGGAAGTAAAAGATTTGGAGCATAGGGCTGACCTTCGCAAACAGCTTGCCGGAGAACGGCAATATAAGGGACCCATGGATTGGTTAGCTAAAAACTGGCAACCAATGGCCGCCGGAGGGGCGACTGCTGCAGCATTAGGAGCTGCCGGTTGGAATTTGCATAATGCAATGAACGGGGATAAATCCTCGGAATACATGTATGAATGAGGTTATGTATAATGATCACAAAAACTGCTAATTCGTTTTTGAACAAAGAAGCTGATTGGCTGGATGACCGCATCTATGACGTAAAGCAGGGTGCTAAAGATCTTTTGCACTCAGGTAGAGGCTTTCTGGGGCTTAACTCCGTAGGGGACGATGCAGCTCACTATGCCGATAAGGGTATAGAAGCAGGTAAACACTATGGGGCAAAAGCTATAGAGGGTATTACAGATGCGTTAAAAGCCGGTGGAAATGCTATTGCCGGTGCCGTGTCCCCTCTTGGTGACAAATTGAAAAATTTTGCAGCTGACAGTGCTCGTGGCTATAAAGATTTATATAAGTATTTGACAAAAGATTCTGATTTTCTGCGTTCGTTGAAGGCGGCTGATTTGCCTACGAATATGCTTGAGCGGGCAAGACGAAAAGCGCAAAATTTTATAGCAGGTGCTCCAATTCGAGAAAAAATATATAAGCAGCAGGGACAGGACGCACAAGATACCGCCAAGTTGCTTGAACCTTTTGCAAACGCTTACAATAATACTGCTGATACAGTAAAATCTCTTGGTAGAAAGGGTAAGCAGTGGTTGGAGAGTGCGTTTGCCGGGAAGCGCAAGTGGCCTGAAACTATTGACATATAACAAGTGAAGTTACACCATGATTACCAAAACAGCTGTTTATTTGACAAAATTTGCGGATGACGCAGGAATATTGGATTCGTTATCATCTATGGGGTATAACGCCCTTGGCAAAGCTTATAATGCAGCGCATGATTTATACGGCAAAGCCGGCAACTATTTGCGTGAGGGCGTCGCAGGGTGGAAGAACGTGATTAACGGATTATCTACGCAACCCGGTAGAACAGCTGTTTTGGATCAAGGTGTGCTGGCTCCGGTAGATAAATTATTCGGAACAACATTTAGCTCTGCAAAAAAAGCTTTGAGTAATATACCACCAAAGGTTTCCATTGAAGAAAAGGCTGCCCAGTTTAAGAAAAAGTATAATGACTGGAAGCGAGACCACTGGTATGACTTTGAAACGCAGAAATTACGCCCTGGTGGAAAATGGGTTCGTGGTGAATATGTTCCACCTGATTTGTTGCCGAGTTTGTCCGGTATAGGGAATAAAGTGAAGTCTTTCTTTACAGGTACGTCAACTACATCAGTAGTACAACCGACGGCTAATCCGGTAGTAAATACTGCAAAAGCATTGGGGAAAGGTGTTTCAGCATGATTACGAAAACAGCAGTGCATTATGCCAGTAACTACTTATACAAAGAAGCGGCACTCCCTTCTTTGGGTGGGATTAAAGCTGGGCTTGGCAAAGTTAAAAATTTTCTTGGGAATATAAATCCTGTAGGAGGCTATAATCCCAATACAATAGGTGCAGTCAGCAAAGCACCGTTGACTACAACGTATGCCAGACCTTTACAAAACAATGCACCAAGTGCCTTGAGTAATAGAATTAGCAATATGTCTAATTTTACTAATGAACAACTGGCATTGGCAAAAGGTAAAGGTATTAACTTAGGTCAAACCAGACTTAACAATAACATGTTGGCTGACTTAAAGAACAATCGTAGCGCGGTAAGCAAATCTATTGCTCGGCATGCAAAAAAAGTGAGAGCGCAGAACAGTGTTCCCAAAAAAGTAAATACACCTACGCCGCAGCAGACGACAACACCTGCGCCACAGCAGACGACAACGCCTACGCCACAGCAGACGACAACGCCTACGCCACAGCAGACGACAACACCTACGCCGGAAGTTAATCCGACGCCACAACCGCAGTATACGCAAGAGCAGATGGATGCGGCTAAGAATACGAATTTATTGGGCGGCGCTGTTATTGGTGCCGGCGCATTGGGGGGCCTTAATTATGTTGGTACGCGTTTGTTTGCACAACCACGGCAACCAATGATGATGCCCATGATGATGCCAATGCCAATGTATTGATAGGAGTTTAATTATGACTGCATCACAGCTAATGTATTTGACTGAGTTAAGTCGTGCATCAATGTCCCCGAGCGTAAAAGAAAGCGCAAAGAATTTACTTGCTGCGTTAAAAATCAACGCAGATGATATTATCGCCAACCCGATAAAACGTAAAAATGCACTTAGAGCCGCCGGACTTACTGCCGGTGTCGGTGCTATTGGCGTAGCTAATAACGACAATGATGAAGACGATGGTTGGCGGGCACCCCGTGGTGGTCATCGTGGTCCTTATAAAGTGGAGTACTATTGATTATGGTAAGCTTATTTCAGTATGATGTTTTACGTGGTTTGGGTTCTGCACTTTATATGCACGAGAATTTGATTAAGCGTGCAAACGATGCCAAAGATACGATCGACAGCATGAGTGCATTATTTACCAAAAAAGCAAGCACTAAGGCAGTAAAGAAAAATGTACAAGGTAATTGAGTTAGGTTCAAGCTTCGAGGCAACCGGCGAACCGAGAGTTCGGTTGGTAAGTAACAGCTTAGTAAAGACAGCTTCTACTGAGATACAAGACTTTTGGGACAAAATTGAGCCGTCGGATGATTCTTCGTATCTTTGGGTAATCGGGGTTTCGTCAGCTGAATATTATGGCTGTAATAACAACGGTGATGCCTTCCACGAAGCCGACCTAAAAAATTGCCACCACCATTTTGTGGACAAAGCCAATGTGTTTTTGCACCACGTAAATCGTGACCCAGCCAAGGGAATTGGGAAACCGGTGTTTTCGTGGTTTAATGACGAGATGCACAGGGTTGAACTTATTTTACGCATTAACAAAACCGCCGAAGGTGCTCGTGACGTAGTTGCAAAAATTGCGAATAACGAGCAACTGTTTGTAAGCATGGGCTGCTCTGTTAAATTTGACGTATGCAGCATTTGCGGGAATCAATCTCCGACACGGGCACAGTATTGTGACCACCTTCGCTACAATATGAAAAAGATTTTGCCGGATGGAAAGCAAGTGTTCGCATGGAACCCGGATCCGCAATTTTTTGATATTTCGATTGTTCGGAAACCGGCAGACCCTACCGCATACGCATTGGATAAAATCGCTTCCGATGGCGGAATTAGCTATCACGACATGGCTACACCTGTAATTAGTAGTGCAGAACTGGGTGAACAAGTAGAAAATGCCATGGCAAAAACGGCGGCGTTTGAGAAATTGTCTGAGATTTACAAAACGATAGATGCTATCGTTGCTGATACTAAAAATAAAGAATCGGAAATTAACGACGAAGAATTGGATGATAAGCTTTACTACAAAGGCTTCACCGATGCAGTGCGCATGCTGACACGTAACGGTGTCGGGCATTTGGGTAATATGTCGATGGATGCGCAAGCTTTAAACGAGGACGACGTTTCCCCAGGCGGTATTATCAGAATTATTGGAAACGCACATGCTCCGTTTTCGATTGGTGACGGTGCATTGATGGTTGCAAAGCATTTCTTTAATCGGCATCCGAGTGATGATTTAGTGCGTATGCTGACACGGGCAGTTCCTTTGGCACTCAACATTTGCCACCAATTACCGGACATGGTTGATCCGGCAGTACACGAAGTTTTGAATGATTACAACGGCGAATGCGATACCGATGACGACATGGAAAGATTATCCATGCCACATAAGGAACCGTTAAAACTTCGCATTATGATTGTGCGGAAAATTATGCCGTTACAAAAAACAGCATATGACAACGAATATTCACCGAAATATCAATACGGGAATGTGTCATTTAAGAATAATAAACAGTTGTTTACACCGAACTCCGGATACGCAAAATTACATTTTAAGTTGCCGAATGGGCAAGTGTTTGCTGTGTCTCGCAACGAAATTATGAGCGTGCCCGGGTTAATGCATGCCCTTACTTCAAGCAAAGGCATTGGTGCTATGTTGGGTTTAGGCGGATTGGCACTTATCGGTGCCGGGTCTCCGGAGTCAATATTTGCAGGGACACTGGTGGGCGGCACCGGACTGCGCATTATGACAAAGGGGCAAAAAGATTATATCCGCTCGGAAGAAGGTGTCGAAGTTCCGGTGGAGGCATTCACTGATGCCTATAAAAAACGGCTGGATAAAACGGCAGGTTCGAAGTTGCCCACTCGCTTGGCTTATGTTGGTGGAATTATTCCGGCATTGGCAGGACTTGATTATTTAGCTAGTTCAAAATTTGGTATTGGAAAACAACCTGACGGCATTGTCGGATCAGTTGGTGAGAGTTGGGCAGATAGTCCGATGCTGACCTCCGGTATTGGAATGCTGGGCGGTGGAATGTTAGGGCATGCCATTAAAAATTTGTCGAAGGCTAAAAAAATAGGGTTAGGGGTAGCAGGCGGTGCCGCAGGGATAGGGGCTTATCTTCTTTCTCGAAAAAAGAATGACGCCCCTGTAAAATTACCTAACGATAATTATCCTGTCGACCCCGATGCCGGTGGTGTCGGTTCTGGTGACCCTTCGGTTTATCGCTGAAAAAGTGTTTAACTTTCTGTAAAACAGTCGGTCCGTACTTTTGAATGGCATATAAAACCATCGGGCCATATGTTTTAACGGCCTCTTCAAGAAGTTGTGTCTGTTTTGCATTCATAATAAAGTCCTCAAACAAAAAGGGTTGGCTACCGAGATGGTATCCAACCCTTATTTAAATGGTTTGTCGATTTAGGCTACTTCAACAATTCCAGCAAAGCACGCTTCAATTTCCCGTCTTTGTCATTGCGCGGCGTAACATCAATAGTGCGCCTGTTATTGCAATT
>CAVEGL010000042.1:0-6366 GCA_963615165.1 bacterium
CTCACCACTAAGCCGGTTGGAGTATCGTCACTTGCGGTTTGACTCGCACCATTTAATTGCATCACTAATACCACGGCTAGTCCAGCCACGATCAAAAGCATCACTATCGCCAAAACAATCAACAAAACCTTATTGCTTTTCTTTTTTACCGACTGCGCCCTAGAGCCAACCTGAGCCGCAGGCTCGCTGAAAGAAACATTTTTTCCAATACTAGTGGCATTTTGAGGTACACCTCCATTCAATATTTCATTATTCTGGGATGGCATCGAAACCGCCGACCCAATCGACCCAGGAACTGGCCCAGCCGCCTTCATCGGCGCCTTCAACTCTTCCTCCACTGGATCCGGAGCTGGCGCTGGCTCCGGTTTCATAATCGGATCCGTCGCCGCCAAACGCACATTATTGGGTTGATATCCCATCGCCCCATCCGTCATCCCCACTTTTTCATCACCAGGTGATGGCGCCACCAAAGCCGGATCAAAATTCGGAATTGAATTCTGCGACGCTGGCGGCATTTCTAATGACGCACCAGAAACAGAAAAGCCATTCGGAACGCCACTCGTAGCGTTATTTGTATTTACTTCTTGCCCGCCAATGGCATTCATACTCGTCGTTCCCTGCCCTACAGCCCCACCAAGATTCCGATTTGTCGTATTCGCAGCATTCGTTACGCCCAAATCATTGTTAGCATTTATATTAGCGCCCACCGCTGGCGCACTTCCGCCGTTTACATTATCTTTATTGTTTAGATTATTATTTGGATCCATATTATTCCTTTACTGTCTCGTTCATCTCATTATATCACTTATGTTTTTATCTTGCAAGCAACAACCCGAATTACCACCCAAACCGCATCCCAAAGCTTAATACTGCTGCTCGCGTAAATGAATCGGTTTTCCTTTATCTGGATAGAAAAAATTATCGTGGAACTGCTTTGTGGATAAAATTAGAACTAAAAAACAACGATGCAGCGAGCGGGTTATTTCTTCCAAACGGAAATCACCGCATTGTACGGCTAAGCAAACTCAAAAAATTACGCAATGCACGTTCGTTTAATACCGCCAAGAAAAGATGCTTGCCGGAATTAATTATGAAAAAACCATTAGCTATAACCAAACTAATCACAATAAACACTTCATCCATAATAGCCCCAAGGAGATGGACAAAAATACAGAGAACGGACACAAAGAAGGAGATGCTGTAGTAAAGAAAGATGAAAGGAACAGACTGCTTACTCATGTAGACAGATTAACTGGAATTGGTTCAATTAGTTTTATGTTAGGGTCTAATACGAAAAAATATGAAAAGCCTTGATAAACGATATAAAATGCATATTCATGGGTGACGTAAAGACCTTCGCGGATCCATATAGATCTTGTCAACGCGAACGAAACGAAAACTTCAATAGTTTAATACGGGACTTTTATTCTAAAGGCACAAACTTCAGAAAACTAAGCAGAAGTGATATTATTAGACTAAAATCTTTGCTTAGCAATGGATCACGAAAACGCTTTTCGGGGTTAACGCCAACAGAGATACAAGAACCGGTTAAGCTATGCGGTTGAGATGTGAATCTAGATAGCACCTATCTCAGCACTGCTCCTGGCTCACTCCTCCACACGCCTTCAAAGTCTTCCGCAAAGCATTCACCGACTTCTGTAATAAAATCCCCTCTTTCTCCGAAAGCCGCAAGTCCAACCGTCTCACTACCCCACTTCGCCCCACCACCGCTGGAAATCCAAAAGCCACCCCATAAAAACTATCGACAGTCGAAACTGGCAACACTCTCATCTCGTCATTCAAGATGCAATTCAAAATATCCGCCACCACCACAGCAACTCCATAATACGTAGCACCTTTTTTATCTGCAATATCGCGCGCTTCGTGCTTCACATACTCAGAAATCTCCTCCAACGTCTGTCGCGGCAACATACCCACAATCTTCTGCCCACCCATTTCCGCTAGAGACCAAAGCGTCAACTCAGTATCACCATGCTCCCCCACCTGATAAGCGTGCACCGATTTAGGATTTACATTCAAATATCCCGCCACTCGGCGTTGCAATCTTGCCGAATCCAACACCGTCCCCACCCCGACCACCCGTTCCGCAGGCAATCCGGAATATTCCACCACCAGTGAAGTCAGTATATCCACCGGATTTGTCACTATCACAAAAATCCCATCAAACCCACTCTCCATAATCTGCTCCACCATCCCCTTCACGATATTGGCGTTCTTCTTTGCCAACTCTCCCGACGTGCGGCTAGATTTCCGTGTCGCCCCCGCCGTAATCACCACTACATCGCAATCGCGCGCATCTTTATAAGTGCCGTTCCAAATTTTCGCATAACTCGGCGCCACCGCCAACGCATCATTTAGATCCATCGCTTCTCCCTCAGCATCCTTCGCCAAAATATCCGTTAGCACAATTTCATTTACCGCAGTTCTCTGGTTTATCAACGCAAAAGCCACACTCGCTCCTACGTCACCAGTCCCTACAATCATTATCTTATTATTGTCCATACCACCCTTTCTTTATTCCATTATAGCACAAGTTTAATAATCTTGCACAAAAATACTTTCAAAATACAACTTCAATTCGTCCGCCAAAAAACTATCCTTTTCATACACCTTTTTTAATTCCGCCAAGAATCCAGGCGCCTGACGTACTAATCGCTCCCGCCGATATTTTTCCCACTTTTGCATTTCCTCGGCACTCAAACTTTGCGGAAAGTTTCGACCCTTGTAATGTAACAACAATTCCCCCAATCTCGCATCATCAAAATCTGGATGAAAATCCGCCAACTTCTTCGCGTCGGCATTCCGCACCGCCATCACTTTTATCCCATCCGTTTCATTCAAAAAACCGTCATACAGCGCCGCTTCCGGCTCCACCGATGGCGCAAATTCCTTCTTTTCTTCCGCTTGGCTTCGCATCTTCTCAGCAAAATCCGGATGTTTCAGTAAAATCTTCATGTTTTGCTCCACAACTTCACGCGTCAATCCAATTTTTCCCCAACCATCCGCCCCTATCAAAACCCCCAACGGTGCCACCGCTGGACATTTATTAAAACAAAGCTCTTTCACTATCGGAAAATACGATTTTGGTTGTTTTTCCAACAAATCCTCCAAATTATAGCGCAAATCATAAACCAGAATATTCCCATTCCTCGTTGAAGCAAGCGGCATCGCCACAGTTGCCTTGTTAAACTCCGCCGCATACCTCCCACTCACATAAACAAATGGACGCTTCTCGTCCAAATTTATCATTTTTTTAATCTCTTTTTTATCGCGCATCTTCAACAAAAAGTCGAAAAGCTTCGGTTGTTTTTCTCGGATCATCTGCGCCACCGCAATCGTCGCATAGACATCCGACAACGCATCATGCGCATGCTCATGCGACAAGCCATTTAGTTTCGTCAGTAATTCCAATCGATTCGTAGCCTTTCCGTCCTCCGTCACTGGCCAATTTATCCCCTCCGGTCGAATCGCTCGAGTAAGCCTCACCACATCCAGGATATCCCAGCGACTCCGCCCGTCCTTCCACTGCCATTCATATGGCTCCTGAAAATTCCGCCAAAAAATTGCCCTCATAAATTCATCGTCAAATCGCACCGTATTATAGCCAACCGCAATCGTATCAGGCGTAAAAATTTCTTCCAACACATATTTCGTGAACTCCGCCTCCGTAATACCGTCTTGCAGAGTTTGCTGCGGCGTGATCCCTGTCACAAATATCGCGCCAGGATTCGGCAAAGCATCTTCAGTCATTTTTACCAATATATTCACTGGTTCGCCAATCGGCTCCAGCGAAAGCGTAGTGCGTTGCCCCGCAAATTGCACAATCCGATCCGCCCGCGGATTCAATCCGCTAGTTTCCAAATCGTAAAAGAAGAAAGTTTTTTCCATACCTACTCACTCAAAGAATCATAATCAATTCCATAATAAACCGCATATTGATATTTCATCATCGCTTCGTTAAGTTCATTCGCCGCCGTCGCCAAATCCCCTTCATTTGCCACCGCCATCACGATGAATTTCAAAGGCTTGCTATATCCACCGCAAATCTCTTGCGTATCCCCATAAGCCAATTCCCCGGGAACCGTAATCTCCCGCACGCCCCCCAGCTTCATCCCTTCTACGCCAACATGCCAACCCTCAATCAATCCGCTCGCAGGATCCAGAGCTCCAGTCAAGCTCGTCGGATTATCCAAATCATCAAACGAAGAGTCAAAAACCGTCTCATCCGCACACCAACCAATATAATACGCCAGATAATCCGTATCGTCCTCTGTTAATTCTCTGCCATCCCCAACCTTCAGATCTGACGTCTGTACGCCATTTTCGTTAGCAGAAATTTCATTATAACCCTTAACATTTGTTTTATATTGCACGAATTCCGCAAAATCCCCCTGCGATTTTTCTGCAAAAACCGCCTTTTTCTCTTCATACAGAGATTCGTATTCGGCTATTTTTTCGTCGCTAATCGTCGACGTATCGCTAGAGGAAGTACTACTGTTCCCAGCCAACACGATTGCCGCATAGCTCGCAATAATCGACCCCAGCATAATCACCGCAATTACAACAATAAAAATTCGTTGCTTCAAGCTAGTCTTTAATTCTTTTTCTTCCATTCTACTCCTTTATTCTCCTCATTATATCACATCTTCTCCCCCAAAATTCCAAAAATTACTTTTTTAAGCATTTTTCAATATAAACATCTAGAGACCAAGCCTATTCGCGCACAATCACGACGATCAAAAATAATCGCTAAAGACAACACCCCACTCAAATCGGACACAAACCCACAACTTTACACCCACAAATCTAAGTCCCCTCCATTATGAGAAGCATAAAACATATATATTCTTCAAAAACCACCAACCCCACCAAAATACCCCCAACTTGGGGGTATTTTAACGTAAATAGTCCTAAGCCTCTGACTCCAGAAAATCTATTCCGCCTTCTTTGCAGGTTTTTGCACCACAGCAACTTTCTTAAAAGTGCCACCCGCTTTCTTGATTGCCTCGACCGCAGTCTTGGAAGCAAATTGCGTCTCCAACTCAATTTTAGCTGTTAATTCGCCACGCGTAATCACTTTTACTTTCACGAATGGGCTCGAAATCAAAGCCGCCTCCGCTAATGCGTAATTATCCACTTTTCCCTTCAGCTCGTTCAAGCGATCAGTGTAAACCACTTCAGCTTTGGGATGGAAAGATTTAAATCCTTTTAGTTTTGGTACAGCTTGCATAATCGCTCTCTGACCACCCATAAACCCTGCCGCCATCTTGCGATGCCCAGAACGCGACTTTTGCCCTTTCGTACCGCGTCCAGCGGTTTTACCTTGCCCTGCCGAGATACCTCGACCCTTGCGGCTCGGTCTTTTATTTGCTTCAACTACCAAATCATTATATTTCATTACTTGTCCTCCTTCTTAGTGGACTTCTTTTCAGCAGCCGACTCTTTTTTTGCTTCAGCCTTTTTCACTGTAGCCTTCTTAGCTGTAGTGGCTTTTTTCTCAGCCTTTTTTTCAACTGCCTGTTCGCCAGATTTCGCGCCAACCCACTCGTTGCGAGGTACTTGCGCCTTCAATCCATCAATTACTGCATAGGCAATATTTACTTTATTTGTCGAACCTAAAGACTTAGAAATCAAATTCTTAATCCCCGTCAAGCCAACAATCGAACGCACCGTGCCGCCGGCAATAATACCCGTACCAGGCGCCGCTGGCTTCATTAGTACGTCAGCACCAGTCACTTTCGTACGTGCCTCGTGGCAGATAGTCTCACCATTCATTGCAAAAGTGATCATCGATTTCTTTGCTTTAGAAGTAGCCTTTGCTACCGCCGAAGTTACGTCATTACCTTTAGCTACGCCTACACCAACTTTGTTTTTGTGGTTGCCCACAGCTACCAAAGCCTTAAAACGCATCCTGCGTCCACCTGCAACCGTCCTAGAAACTCGATCCACTGCAATAGTGATCTCATCAAATTCCTTTGGACCAGCCTCTGCACGCACTCGGTCACGACGATTTCGTTTTTCCATTTTGCGCCCAGACATATCGCGCGTTACTTTACCCGCTGCTGTCTTGTCATCCATTTTTAGTGTGCCAGACTTATTGATTACTCTTGGGGCTTTATTTTCTGTTTCTGTCATAATTAAAACTCCAATCCTTCCTTCCGGGCAGCTTCTGCAAGCGCTGACATCCGCCCAGCATATAATTTAGCTCCTCGGTCAAATACGACTTTCGAAATTTTAGCCGTTTTTGCCTTTTTGGCAATCTCTGCACCAATTTTTGTTGCTTTTTCAGTCTTGCTGCCTGCAGCTTTAGCTCCAATCGTCGTTGCGTAAGCCAAAGTAACTCCC
>CAVEGL010000043.1:0-6073 GCA_963615165.1 bacterium
CGGTGATGGAGCTTGCGACGCACGCGTATCCCGATGCTCAGCACATCACGCAGACTGCATCGCAATACGCAGACGCTATCAAGCACGACTTGCTCTACATCGATGGCGAGTATCAGGAACGCCCCGCCCCGACGGAGGACGAAACACGAGAAGCAGAGCTTGCCGCGCTTGATGATGAATATGCGGCGGCAATCAGTGACGTTGAAATTGAGATGGCGAAAGCGAAAGCGGTAGAGGACGAGGAGTATTACGCGGATTTGAAGGCAGAACGCGAAGAACTTGTCGCTGAGTATGAAGAGAAGCGAGGTGAAATCTAACCATGGCTAGTAAGAGATGTTTCCTGTGCCACAAGAAAATGGATGAAAAAACAGGACTTTGCACCAATCCAAAGTGCGTACGATCTAAACCGATTACCACGGATAAGACTGACGATGATAAAGAGGATAACGCGGAGGGCAAGGCATGAGCATTGAAAAGGTATTGGACTTTAACAACGGCTACGGTAACTATAGCGGCGATGTTAAGCCGACTACGCAGGCGGATATGTATAGGTTTATGGCTAACCAAAACTCCGTGCTGATGTCAGTCATATCGAGCATCCTGTGGCAGCCGTCTACAGCGTACAAAGTGGGGGATGTAGTACTTGCGCCGTCCCTTAACGGTTATCACGCTAGATGCACCGTAGCAGGGACTAGTGGTAGTGGCGTGCCATCATGGGCGTTGGGCGGTGTAACGCAGGACGGTAGCGCCACGTGGGTATTAGAGCAACAGAGCGCGATTAACGAGCAGCAGAGCGCGGCGATTACATCGGCAACCAATACCGCTACTACCAATCTGGCGGCGAAAGCGACCGAAATCGCAAACTATACCCATCAGCTCAAGCGCAGTACGGCATATGCAGTCGGAGATATTGCCTATTACGCCAAATTGCCATCGCCTTTGTACCTTGAATGCACCACGGCAGGAACTACGGGCAAAAGTGAGCCTAGCTGGACAAAGACTACAAGTGGGACGGTAGTTAGCGATGGCACGGCGAAGTTTACAATCAAGACGGTGTGCGCGGAAGAGGATATGACGAGTGCTATCGCCGACGCAGAAGCTAATATGACGAGTGCTATTACTGACGCAATCGCAAAGGCAGGCATAGTCGCGGGCGATGTGTCTAATCCCGATGCATGGTGGGTTAAGCTGGGCGGAGCCTTCCCCCTGATAATACAGGGCGGGAAATTAACCGGTTGCCGCGTTGACGATAATTACAATTATACTTTCACCTTCCCTGTATCAATGACTCCGATTATGGTACAGACTACTATCAACTATGCGGGGCGTATTACCGGAGTGGTGAACTGCTATATTGGTACCCCCACCAATACAAGTGTCACGGTTTACGGGGACTCTAGCGATTCTGCCCTATATAATGCTGGATATTACATTCTTGTCATCGGCTATTAAGCAAATTTCATGGTATTTCATGGTATTTCATGGTATTTCATGGTATTTCATGGTATTTGTGCCATTTCATGCGTAATATTTTGTAATATTTTGTAATATTTTGTAATATTTTGTAATATTTTGTAATATTTTTGAGGACGCGATGGACGATACATTGTTAAATTTCGGACTTCAGATAGCCTACGCTTTGGGAGCATTTGTCTTGGGGCGTGTGTGGACACGGTCTAAGGACTTGACCGCACGACAGAGGGCGATGGAAAACGGCACACGGGCGACGCTTAAAATAGAGCTTTGCCGTATCCATTGGTTACTCCAGGTTACTCTAGGTTACTCTAGGTTACTCTAGGGTAAGTCTGAGTTAAACAAATTTCCACGCGCGCTTACTGCAGCGAATACCGTGCAGGGCTTTAGAGATAGAATTGCGGATAAAGATAGAGAATTGCAGATTGCTAACTTTAACTTGTCGCAGGTGGCGCAGGGTGCAGCGCTTGTCAATCAGATTAGTCCATATCCCATGCCGGCATACATTACCACTAGTCTGTATCAGTCTGGCGGATAACTACTGCAGCTCAATTCAACAAAAACAAAAGGCGTCCGAAAGGGCGCTTTTTATGTGGGCAATCATGGGCGGTATGGTTTATCGTATAGAATTTTATTTTCGGATATTTCAAAAATATGAGGTGAAATATGGGGTTTGAACAGATTGTAAAAATTATCAGCGAAAACCTAGACCGCCTGTGGGCGGCATGGCCGTGCAAGTTGTTGCTTGGCGGCGCATTTGTAATGCTGCAGAAGCATGTGGCGATTTTTATTTCTTTCGCGCTCATTGTGTGCATTGACCTTTTGGCTAAATTGATTGCCATTTCCTACAAGCGACTAGAAAAGGATATGAGCGGTAAACCTACGCTCATGGACGCCATCAGGGGCATTCCGGCGGCACATAGAGATGGGGCAATCAATAGCCATGCCATGCGCACACGGTTCGCAGAAAAAATCGGTGTGTATCTGCTTCTTGTAGCAGCCGGCGCGTTAGTGGATTATTCCGTAGGCCACAGCGAATTTGTAAATCTCATCATTGCATATCTGGCTTCATCTGAACTACTTAGTGTGGTGGAGAATTTGGATGAAGCGGGGGTATCGGCCGTACATGATCTGGCGGCCCTTGTAAAACGGAAAAGGGGTTAATAATGGAAGAGTCAGAAATCAGGAAGGTGCTAAAGGAAGCGCGGCCTTCCTTCTATCAGTATCCGGTACCGGTGAAAGTGTACTTGCATTGGACGGCCGGAAAGTATGGGCAGGCATTTGATGATTATCATTTCTGCATTAACGCAGACGGCGATATCGAATATACAAGGGAGTTGACGGAAACTCCGAAAGCGACTTATTACAGGAATACTGGGTCTATTGCTATCGCTCTTGAATGTTGCGCCGGCGCTATGGCATTTGACGGTATGCCGCCGTTCGCAAGGCTAGGTGTTTATCCCCCTACTAGTGCGCAAGTAGAGGCTATGGCAATGCTTATGGCCACAATCTCAGATGTGTTTGATATTCCGATTGATATTGAGCACTTTCTTACCCATGCTGAAGCAGCGGATAATGTGGACGGGTATAATTCTCATATGCCGTACGGTCCGGATAATGGGTGTGAGCGTTGGGATCTAGCAGTCATTTCAGATGAGGATGATTGGTATTCCGGCGGGCAGACCCTAAGGGGGAAGGCACTTTTCTATAAATATCAAAATTCATAGTATATCGAAAAAATACGATGTTTTTAAATGGCCCTATTTGGCGTCCGCGCGTACCTGTTAGTATAATTTATCAAAAGGAACGTACGGACGCATGCAGGGTGCCAAATTCTTGAATTTTGAGCATTTAGGCATATTCTGAAGAAGGGAATGCGTGGTATGAATGGGAATTGGAGCGTTAGTGAAAAGCAGGCGATTTATATTAGCGCTTTCGTACTTATGTTTGCTTGTTTGTTGGCCTATATCGTCTTACGGGACGGAACAGATGTATCAAATATCAACGACTCAATACAACGAATTGAGGATGATAATCACCAGACAAGAGAGCAGATTGGAGCTGCTGCAGAGCAAATTGAGTCAGCTTCAAAAGGTGTCGACGGAGCAGAAACAGGAATTGACCGAAGCTTTGAGTCAATTACAAGAGTCGAAAAATCAATTAGCAGAAACGAAAGCGAACTTGACGAATGCCAAAGAATCGTTAGTGAAGGCCGAAGTGATATTGCAAGAGCAAGAGAACTCCTTGATGACATTAGAGCAGCAGGTGAAGGCGCTGGAGCATAAAACGGCGCTAGCCAAAAGGCAACGTAATGTATGGGCAGTGATTGCAGGGACTAGTTTGATTTATATTGTTGCCCATTAGCGCAACTTATGTAGTGGCGGTTAAATTGCGTTGATGATATAATTTATATAGGCTTTGTAACCAAAACCTCTCTTTTATTTCCTTTTCTGGGAGAAGCGGTGTAGTTTAAATACTACACCGCTTTTTCTTTTGCGCAAAAATGTATCTATGGATATAATTCAAATAGAGGTGATAATGATGGAGAGGATGATACCTATAGATTTGTTAAATGCGTTTAATCGAAAATTCCCTAAAGCATTTAAGATGATTGATGAAATATTTGCCGATAAGAATACAAAGTGGCATAAGGAATACTGTTATTGTCCAGTAGGATTAGCTCTGGCATATGTTGATGAGTATGGTATGTATGAAAATCGACTATCAGCGGCAGTAGATGCAGGTAGAATGGCGGTGCTTTCTTCATGGCGTCATGCGAAATCTGTATACCGCATTAGCGAGGGATTGACGGCGGAGTTTATAAAGAGTATAGACGATGATATAAAGGTAACGGCTGATTTGCTTACTATCCCTGAATATTGTATCTACATAGATACGCAAAGAGGATTTGCAGATATAGATGGGCTATTCGTCATGTTTGATGATGACCGTGCCAGAGGGCATAAGGAATTGTATATTATCCCCGTACAGGGCGGCGAGATGGTGACAGCCATGTATTTAGTCATCCCAGACGAGCCGGAGCTGTTAAGCATGATTTTAGGCAAGTCATGGATAGAAGCTCATGAGAACTTGGAGTGGTATAGGGGAAATCATGCCGGCTTTTCTATGGCTGATGAAGAGAATTATTTCAAGGTGAGTCGTAAGATTATCCGGTATGTGATCAATGTGCTTATGTATCTATCAGCAGTAAATGCGGAAGTGAGGTTTGTTAATAGCAAATCTCTACGAAAACATGGTAAAGCAAAGGATACGGTTAAAGGCGTTAAGCGGTATTCAGTCGGCGAGGAAATCGGTGTGCGGCTGAAGAAGTTTAGTAACCATGTAGTGCGGTATGAAGCCGATAGAGAAGGATCCGGCGGCGCTCATAAGTCCCCTATTATGCATATCCGGCGGGGGCACTACCATACATTTCTTGTCGGTAAAGGGCGCAAGGATCGGCGGGTGAAGTGGCTTCCGCCTATTGTTGTTAATACAGATGGCGAGGAGATAGATTATATTTCCATCAATGAGGTAGAGGAGTAGGTACTGCTTTTTATTTCAATCAAATTCGATTTGGGCCATTCAGTGGAAATTGAAGGTACTGTTTTTATTTGGAAGTATTTTAGTTTGAGCCATTCAGCGCAAATTCAAGGTACTTCTTTTTATTTTAAAAAAGTTAAATCCGCGGCATTCAGTGGGAATTTGACCTTGCGCATGCAGGACGAAATAGGAAGGCGCAAGATAAGTAAGAAAATATAGGAGAAGTAAAAGAGTGGATATAGTTATGATTGTGTATATGTTGCGATTGATGTTCCGATTGATGTTGCGATTGATGTAGGGGAATATCCGGCGGCAATTGCTAGTGTTTCTGCTTGGCGTGAAAATGTAATGGGATGTAGTGAGCATGAGAAGGCGTGCTAGTTTACAAGTCATAGTTATAATGAGTCAGTTTACATAAAATATAAGAGTCTGTAGGGGGCGGGCAAATAGACCTTTGTAGTGAAAATGCAGTATTTTTGTAATGAGAACGCAACACTTTTTTAGTAAAATCGCATGATTGTGAATGCGCATAGTGATGGAAATCGCCGGTAGTTTGAGCTGACGTAATTTTGTTGATGGATAGGGGATTTTATTCTCAACTTGGAATAAAATGCGGGTTTGAAAGTTTTGGAAGCAGAGAATTTGCCGCGATACTCCTTGCTTTCTGGAAGCCGATTTTCGCATTTTGACTTGGCGGGTTAAAATTTGCGGTGGTTCTTAATAGGGCGAAAATTTTAGCAGGTTCGCATTTACGCCAGATTTTTTGTATGCAGTCATTTACGGCAATCGTCAGTAAGAAAAGCACCGCGAGGGAAATTTTGCATGTGGCTTTTACGGAAATTTTAGCAAGTTGCTATTTACGGAAAATTTTGCAAAGGTCGTTTTACGGAAAATTTTGCGAAGGCCGTTTTACGGGGAAAATTTTGCAAGTCGTCCTTTACGGATTTTTTGGGATTTTTCGGTAATCGGTCGGCGCCGGAATAGGTCGTTCTTGCCGTATGGTCACACTACTATATATCGCGATATTTTAAAAAAAACACTACTATAATAAGTATAGAGT
>CAVEGL010000044.1:0-6020 GCA_963615165.1 bacterium
TTCAAATTGCCGGTTCAATTACCGTAGACGAGCTCGCTAAAGCCCTCGGGCTTTCTGTTACCAAACTCATTGGCGAACTTTTTAAAAACGGCATCGTCGCCACCATTAATCAGCGTCTTGATTTTGAGACAGCCTCCATCATCATTGAAGAGCTCGGTCTTAAAAACGTCAAATTGGCTAAAAAGAATACCGCTACCAAAACTTCCGATTTTCATCGCGAGCTTTCAGATAAAGCCACCATCCGCCCGCCCGTCGTCGCCGTAATGGGGCATGTCGATCACGGCAAAACCACTCTTCTGGACACACTACTTCATAAGAAGACCGTCGAGCGAGAAGCCGGAGGCATCACGCAACACATCTCCGCCTATCAGCTTAAAGCCGACGGTCGCCCCATCACCTTTCTTGATACTCCGGGGCACGAAGCTTTTGCTGCTATTCGTCAACACGGCGCCATGCTAACCGACATCGTTATCATCGTCGTCGCCGCCGATGACGGAGTCAAGCCTCAGACCATCGAGGCGATCAATTTCGCGAAGTCCGCCAACGCCAAGATTATTGTAGCCATCAATAAAATCGATCGCGAAGGCGCCGACATCCAGCGCACCATGGCAGATTTGTCGAACAATGGTCTCCAGCCCGAAGAGTGGGGCGGCGACATTACCATGGTGCCAATCTCCGCCAAACAGGGGATCAACATCGACAAATTGATCGACATGATTCTCTTAACCGCTGACATCGAGGAACTCAAAGCCGACACCGACATTCCCGCCGAAGGTCTGGTCATCGAATCTCACATGGAGACTGGTCGTGGCTCCGTGGTCAACCTTCTAGTTACCGGCGGCGAACTCAAAACTGGCGAATTTATCGTAGCGGGCTCCACTTACGGCAAAGTTCGCACCATGCTCGATTTTCAAGGCAAGCCAAAAGGCAAAGCTACGCCATCTACCCCAGTTACCGTCACCGGCTTCAAGGATCTCCCCAATTTTGGCGACCGTTTCGTAGAAGTCAAAGACGAAAAAACAGCCCGCAAAATGGCACTCCTGAATGCCCAAACCATCGCCGACGAAACCGCCAACGCCAACGTCACCTCTAGCGACCTCTTGCGCATGATGAACGTTGCCGACAATTCCAAAGTTTTCAACGTCATAATTAAGGGCGATGTTCTTGGCTCCGTTACCTCTGTTGTCGATTCTCTCAAAATGATCGACACGCACGGCGAAATCACCCTCAACATCGTTAGCTCCGGCGTCGGCGACATCAACGAAAACGATGTTTACATGGCCGCCGGCGGCGACACCGTGATTTACGGTTTCAACGTCTCCGTTCCCATCAATATCTCCAAAATGGCAGCCAGAGACGGTGTCCAAATTCGCACTTACAAAGTGATTTATGAGCTCCTGGACGACGCTAAGCACGAGATGGAACAACTCCTAGACGCCGAAGTTATCGAAGAAGAAAAAGGCGAAATGAAAGTCCTCGGCGTCTTTCGCACCGAAAAAACCGCCATTATTGCTGGCGGGGAAGTACTGAAAGGTGACGTAAAGCCGGAATTCCTAGCCCGCATAGTGCACGGCAAAGATTTCCTCGGCGAAACCGAAGTCACCTCCGTCCAAAAAGAAAAAATCGACGTCAAAGAACTCGTAGCTGGCGAAACTGGCGGCCTAGCACTCAAAACCACTGGCAAAATCGACCTTCAAATCGGCGACCGCTTACAATTCTTCACGCGCGAGCTCAGACGCAAAAAACTCTGATAGTAGGAGCACTAAAGGCAAATGAACATCAAAAAATCCAACCCAAAAAAGACGACCCACCAAAACTCAAAAAATTAGGAGCGAATCTCTAAAAACTTCAGACAACAAAATACTTCCCCTTATTGACTTTTATAATTGCCATCGTGTACACTTAGGTCTAGGACATAGAACTCCTGGGCGGATGTTACGAAGGTCATGAGTTAATATGACAAACTTGCCATTTTTACGCCTATGTGCTAATATAAGCATAAGGAGCATATATGAAATTCGATGAAAACTTTCTCCAAGAAGTCGGTCTCTCTGCCATGCCAGAGAGCGAAAAACGAAATTTTCTGGCTTACGTCAGAGAAGAAGTTGAAATTCGTGTCGGCGAACGCATTTCTGAAGGCGTCCCGGATTATCTGCTAAATCAGTTTGATGCTGTTACCAACAAAGCCGAAGCCGCAGCTTGGCTCGAGAAAAATCGCCCAGATTATCGCGAAATCGTTGTCTCGACCATCGAGGAAATCAAGCGGGAAATCCTTACTAATCGCGATAGATTGTTGCAATAATCTATTTTCGACGATATCCATTCAAAAACGCCGCCACTTCCATCGGTTTTTTTCCGGCGGGTTGAAGTCGGTCAATACAGAGGTAATTTTGGTCTGCACACTTAACCGCAAGTTCTGTAGGCGCCTCCGCAACATGGGCTACCAAAATAATGCATTCTTTGCCATAGAAATGATATTTGCTCTTCGGAAATCCCTGAAAAGCTTGCACTTCGCGCAGCAACTCAACCGCCGATTTTGTCTCTGGGTCTAAGAGCGAGCGCGTTTTGTCGAACTTTTGCGTAAAAGTGGCACGCGCGTCATTTTGCGCGTTCGGTTTTGGCAAGCCATCAAGATTCTGCGCCAGCCAGTCCGCCCCCATTTTCGCCAAGACCTTATAGAGGTGAAATTTCAAGTCCGCATCAGATAGCTCAATACTGTTATCGCGCACAAAATTATGATACCAAGTCGGCTCCGCTAGCACCGTTACACCTTTTGGTAGTACCGTAATCTGATGATAAATCGGTCCTGCATCCATCGCCTTCACTAGTTTCATAATCGAAACCGAAAAAGTCCGCTCTCCCGCCAAAATCGCACTCTCAATCGGTGATGCGCCACGATATTTGGGTAGCAGGGAAGGATGGATATTCAAAATCCCTTCCGGCTCAAAAAGTTCCAATATCTCCGGTCGTATCATCACGCCAAAACTCGTCAAAACCCCATGCGCCTCTGGGTGCGCATTTTTAAGCCTCACCACTTCCGTCAAATCTTCGCGTGTCGTCGCCCGAAAAATCACCTCAAAATGCTGCTCCAGCACCGCCAGCGCATAATTCGCTAGCATACCATTTCCAAGGAAAATAATTTTCTCCACCACTAATCTCCGTCAGGGAACAAATCTGTATTTCCGGCGATTTTCTGATCATAATCGACCGACATCAAATCGCCCTCGTTGTTCATCTCATAAAAAGCGTCTTTTTTGCCCTTAATATGGTCAATAAAGAGTATTCCATTCAAATGGTCAATCTCGTGCAACAACGTGCGCGCCAGTTCATGATCCGCCTTGATTCGCACCTCTGTGCCGTCCTCTAGCTCCGCCTTCACTTTTACTTTGGTCGCCCGCGGCACCATCCCGTAAATCGACGGCACCGACAAACACCCCTCGTAATCTGTCTTTATTCTGCCTTCCGTCCGAATCACCTCTGGGTTAATTAACGCCGTAAAAGTCGACTTCCCTCTATCCGCCATATCATCCCGCACGATAATTATGCGTTTATTCACACCAATCTGCGGAGCCGCCATCGCCGCCGAAATTTCAAAAGGATGCTCTTTCTCCCAATCCAGCGAAAGTCTGCGCATCTCGGCGATTGTCTCAAGAATTTCTGGTGTAATCTGCGAAACTTTCGTAGATTTCTCCCGCAATCGCGGGTCTGGCGTCGTAATAATCTTCATAATTACATTATATCACAGATATAGCCCGAAACACCAAAAAAGCCAATTCATATCGCCCGAACCCCAACCCCTACAACAGTGAAGGCGGATCTAACGTAACCCGAAAATTCTTATCCAGTCCAGCCGCCGCCACCACTAGCGCCTTCCGACTTTTACTCCGCACTACAATTTGCCAAGTAAACCCTTTATCCGTCCGCTCATGAAAATCAGGCATTGGTGGCGAAACCACCAGCGCCTTGTTCTGCCTCAAGATTTTCGCCGCTTCCCGCACCTTTCTTAGCACCGTGCTCTCTGTTTTCATCGTAATTTCCAACCGCATCAAAAACACAAAAGGCGGAAAAGCCGCTGCTGCCCGCTTTTTCGCCAAATAATCGTAAAATCCCAAATAATCCTCCTCTATCGCGAACTGCAAAACCGGATGTTCGGGTCGAAAAGTCTGAATAAAAACCTCCGCCGTCTCGATATGTCCCCGCCCTACGCGCCCAATTACCTGCGTCAATAGCTGAAACGTCCGCTCCTCCGCCGCAAAATCCGGCAAATTCAGTCCCGCATCCGCCTGCACCACCCCTACCGTCGCAAGATGCGGCAAATCCAGCCCCTTCACCAGTCCCTGCGTCCCAATCAGGATGTCCACCTCGCCCGCCCGCACGCTATCATAAATCGCCGCCAGCCCTTCGCCCTTCTTATTATCGGCATCAAAACGCCGAATCCTTGCCTTCGGGAACAGGGAATTCAGCTCTGCTTCGAGTAATTTCGTCCCAAACCCCTTATGCACTAACCCAAGCGCTCCACATTTCGGGCAACACTGCGGAACATTTATCGCGTAGCCACAGGTATGACAGACCAAGCTGTAATCGTCTGCATGCAGCGTCATCGGCAAAAAACAATGCGGACAAAGCAGGTTTTCTCCGCAATTCTCGCAAATCGTTAGCGGTGCGGACCCCCTGCGGTTATGAAAAATCAGCGTTTGTCGCCCATTCTCGAGGTTTTTTCGCATCGCCGCGAGCAACGGACTGGCAAAATACCGATTTTTAGCAAAGTCACCCCTGTTTTTAAAGTCAATCAGCTGAATCTCCGGCTTAATAGCGCTCTGTTTGGCCTTCTCTGTCAGCGTCACTAGCGCCCCTTGTTTCCTAGCAATATAAAAGTCCTCCACCGCCGGCGTAGCCGACCCCAAAACCAAACGAATGTCCAGCTTTGCCGCCATAAAGCTCGCCACGCGCACCGCCGAATACTTTGGCGCGTTCTCTTGGTAATAGGTAGATTCGTGCTCTTCATCGATGATAATCAGCCCCAAATCGCGTAGCGGCGCAAAAAGTGCCGAACGTGGTCCGATCACAATCTGTGGCGTAGTAGATTCGAGCAATCTGTTAAAGATTAAATGGCGCTCCGCCTCGGTCTGCTTAGAATGAATCAGTGTCACCATATCCCCAAAAAAATTCCGAAAAACCCGAACAAGTTGCCCAGTCAAAGCGATTTCTGGCACCAAAAGTATCGTGGATTTTTGCGCGCAGAGCGCATTTTGAGCCAATTTAAGGTAGATGTTCGTTTTACCACTACCAGTAACGCCAAAAAGTAGTCGAGTAGTCTTGCCGGGGCTTAAAATGGCTTCTAAGGCTATTTTTTGGGCATGATTCAGGGGAATTTCTGGTATTTTTGAGTGCTGTTCGGTATTTTGTGTCAGTTGTTCGGTTTTTCTCTGTTTTCGGCGGGTTTTCTCGACCCCATTTGGCAGAACCATCGCCAGAGTGCTAGATGTTGCGCAGCCGTAATATTCCGCGATAAACTTAATCGTTTTTATCAAATGTCGTGGCAGAGGCGTTGAATACAAAATTTTTGTCACCGACTTAGTCACAAAATCGGGCTGAGCAACTTTTTTAACAACCACTCCGGGTAATTGTTTTTTGCCAATCGGCACCAGTACAATCTGTCCGCAAACCAGCGGGGAATCAGAAAAATAAGTCAAAGCCTCCGCCCCGCCAAATCCTTTTCCGGGTATCACCTCATAAAACATATTGTATATTATAGCATATTCAAGGAGTAATTCGCATAGCTGGCGTTATTGGTATTGTTGGTATTGTTGAATAATTTTTAAACCAGAGCGGGTGACAGATGCGTGAGACCTCCCAGAAAAATCTTATTTTTAGGGGGATACCTGGCAGGACCTGTTCCGTATTTTAATTATTCAACGACGCAAAATTCACCCCAAAATCGTTGTAATTTTTACCAGTTTTGTGCTACAATAGAACAAACAAGCGAGGTAAAATGTTAGATTTATTTGTCACATCTAGGG
>CAVEGL010000045.1:0-4206 GCA_963615165.1 bacterium
CCATACGGCCGCCGTTCTTATCTAGGGCATGGCGAACTTCTGGCATGGTGCGGTTTTTGTTGTCTGTGGCGACTTCGATAATAATCCCTACGCCGCCTGGACCGTAGGCTTCGTAGACTTCTTCAATGAGAGCGGCGGCGGATTTATCGGTGACACGCGCAATCGCCCGCTCGATATTAGCTTTTGGCATGTTTGCTAACCGTGCTTTTTCGAGCACCATAGCTAAGCTAGGATTCATCGCTGGGTCTGCGCCACTACGTGCGGCGATCGCAATTTGATTGCCAATTTTAGTGAAAAGCGCGCCTCTCTTGGCATCTACTACTGCTTTCTGTCGTTTGGTTGTCGCCCATTTGCTGTGCCCAGACATTTAATCCTTTCCTTTATTTATCTTTTTAATTTTATCACTTTTAGGCTTGAATGTCCATAATTTTTACGGACGGACTTTTGTAGTTGTGTAGGGTGAACTTTCGCGGGCGTTTGCGGGCGAACTGCCTTCTAGGATTACCCTATTAAGGCGTTGTTGATGGAATCCCCAAATAATTCCGCCGAATATGACGAGGTAGCCCAAAAATACTACCCATTTCCCTTCTGGAATTGTAATGATGAATTCGTCCATTTTGCCGAAAAATTCCACTACTGCGATATGAAAATCTAAGATTTTGGTAGCCAGGAAGGCAACTATTGCTTCTAGCGTGGGAACACCAGCTACTACTCCAGTCAAGAACACGAGCCCCATTGCGTATGGGAGGGTTGGCAAAATGAGTAAATTGGCTAGCACCGATACTAATGATGTGGTACCGAAGTAAAATAGCGTGATTGGCAATGTCATCATTGTCGCAGCGATAGTGGTAATGATTGTTTCTGCGATGAATCCCGGTTTCTTTGCGCCATAGCAAAATCGAGTGAATCTGGAGCCTAAAATCATGATCCCGGCATAACTTGCAAAGGATAAAAGCCATCCTAAATTTGAGATAAACATGGGGTCGATCATGAGCGTGATTGCAGCTACCGTCAAGATTAGTCGCCACGGCGCCATTTTGCGTCCTACGTACCACGTGACGATTGTTAAAAGCGACATGATTCCTGCGCGCAAGATTGATGGTGTAAAGCCAATCATTGCCATAAACATTACGATAAAAATTATCGAAAACATCACGCCGGCAAAACGCGAGATTTTGCCAAAAAGCTTTCGCGCAATTTCCACCAAAATTGACAGGTGCGCTCCGCTGGCGACCACGATGTGAACTAGCCCTACTGCTCGCAAATTTTCCGACAAATCATCCGGTAAACCGCTGCGCATGCCAAGGAGATAGGATATCCCGAGGTTAACTTCTGGTTCGGGGATGAGATTTTTGATGCGCGCTGCGAACCAATTTCGCGTGTTCAAAATTAAATCTCCTGGGGTTGCTCGCTTAATTCCCTGAATTTCCGGCTTGAACATGTACCCCGCGTAAATGCCAAAGCCTTCTGACATTTTGCCACTTAGAATCACAGTGTCGGAACGCGCAACTTCGTTATTGTATTGCGCGGTAATATAGAGGACGCCTGAGACTTTATTTTCGCCAAATTGTAAATTTTTGAGCTTAAAACTGGTGCGTCCGTCGGCGGATTCGGGGTCTCCGTCTACTACGCCAGTTACGGTTATGATTTCTCCGTAAAATTGTTGGATGTAGTTTGAGCCGGAAAGTGTTGTAGCGGAACGGAAAAATGCTAAAATCATGCCAGCCACAAGAGCAAGCCCGATGAAACACGCCCGCGGAAAGATGTAGATTAAGACCAATATTAACCCCACGACTACGAGCCAAATCGGCGAAATGAAGAAGTTGATTCTGAAGATTAACGCCAAAATTACTCCTGTAATGATGCCTAAACAGAGGGCTACGACAAAACAGGATTGATGAATCCATTCCCAACTCTTATGTAGTAAGAATTTAAGCTTTCTTACTTTTGCTCGCCGTGATTGATGTGCACGCGATGAATGCGGTTTTGACCGCAATTTGCCAAATCTTAACATGCCTCGTTTCTGTATCATGTCGTATTCTAGACACAAAATAAAAAATTTTTCAACCCCGAGTAGTTTTCTTAAAGACTGCTAAGCACTACCTTAAAGAAATATTGGCAAAAAAACAAGTTCGGAGTGAAGCCTGCTATCCTTTCTCATATAAAAATGAAATTACAATGACTCTTTCTCCGCCTACCGTCTGCTCTAATTGTTTAATAAATACTAAAGGTCATTCCCAGTACGTCGCTATTGACAAAATAAGAGGCTTGCGCCATAACAAGAACAGCTATTAGCCATCCACACATTAAGATTCAAACATTTGGAGATTATCTCCCAATTCATTTATGTACGAGTTGCAAAAATAAAAAGCCCGCGAAGTGAGAGCCCTAATTTATTTTGGCGACCTTCTTTAGCTTCGTGCTGACTTCTACGGTCCGCTTTTTTGCTGCTATCAAAATCAAGTTTCTTACAGGCGAACCCTATATGGCATGTTTTTGCTTGTTCTATTTGAAACCGTACCGCAAAGCTTTGCGGAAGTTGGATTTTAATCTGTTTTTGTGCTATAATATACATAGAGCACCCATAGCTCAATTGGATAGAGCGTCAGCTTCCGGAGCTGAAGGTTAGAGGTTCGAGCCCTCCTGGGTGTACCAGATTTGCTTAAGGTCGCCCCAAGATATAGCTTGGGGTGTTTTGTCTCGGAAATCCTTAAGATTCATCGGCGCCTGCGAGCTGGTCAAATTCGTCGAGAGATGAAACTAAAACCTCACGCGGCTTGTTGCCGTTTTGTGGACCGATGACTCCAATATCCCCCAACCAGAAAGAAAGACTATTGACGTAACCATAACCCTTGCTAAGGCGTGCTTGTAGCATTGATGTGGAGAATTTGCCGTTTGTAATGCAGATCTCGACAGCTTTGCGAACTAAGGGGTCGGTCGCATCAAATTTGCGAGCTATACCACCAGAATCGTCGCCGGCACCACCTTTAATGTTGACAACCTGAGAGATGACCTCGTCGTTGTATTCCGGCTGGCGCTGCAAACGCAAGAAATCGGTGACTTTGTAAATATCGCTGTCGCTAGTCCAAGCACCCTGCAGACGCTCTGGACCGTCGGTGGATTCCTCGGTAGAGAGAAGCATGTCACCACGGCCGACTAGTTTTTCGGCACCACCACCATCCAGCATAATGCGCGAATCCATGGCTGTAAGCACGCGGAAAGAAATACGAGACGGAATATTACTCTTGATGAGACCTGTGATAACCTTAACTACCGGCTTTTGCGTAGCAAGGACGAGGTGCATACCGGCGGCACGACCGAGCTGAGCAATCTGGACGATGGGTGGCTCGAGCTCTTTGCCGGCTTGCATCATAATTTGTGCCATTTCGTCGATAACTATGACGATATAGGGCATTTTTTCGCCCGTTTTAACGTCTTCGTCTTTTTTGCCAGCATTTTCTTCGGCCATTTTTTTGTTGTATTCGGAAATATCTTTGACACGAGCTTCCTTCAAAGTGTCGAAACGGCGGTGCATTTCGTTGACTGCCCATTTAAGGGCGGAGACTGCCTTAACCTCGTCGTTGATAACTGGGGTCAACAAATGTGGGATGTCGGCATAGGCTTCCATTTCGACCTTTTTGACATCCACGATAATAAGGCGCAAATCGCTAGGGGCGTGATTGAAGAGAAGTGAGACTAGAATAGTGTTCATCATGACGGATTTGCCGGAGCCCGTAGTGCCGGCGATGAGGAGATGGCGCATGCGAGCCAAGTCGCCGATGACGGATTTGCCAGACATGCTTTTGCCGATGGCGAATTTAAGTGGACCTTTATTGTTGCGCCACTCGGGACTTTCTAGAATGCCACGAAGACTGACGCTGGCGGATTTAACGTTTGGCACCTCGATACCGATAAGTTGCGTGCCTGGAATAGGAGCCTCGATGCGGACGGTAGTAGCTGCCAAGTTGTAAGCGAGCTCTTTGTCGCGGGCAGAGATTTTGGATAAGTTGACGCCAGCGGGGGCGCGTAAGGTGTACTGCGTGATGCTGGGGCCGACGTTGACTTCGCCCATTTCGACGTCGATGCCGAATTCGGCAAAGGTGTGCTGTATAATATATGCGCGCTGTTGGGCGTTGCCTGGGTCGGGTGGAGATTGCTTTTTCTCGAGTAGATCAATGCTAGGC
Source organism: bacterium (assembly GCA_963615165.1). GTDB lineage: Bacteria > Patescibacteriota > Saccharimonadia > Saccharimonadales > Saccharimonadaceae > Nanosyncoccus. Next base: position 4,185 of record CAVEGL010000045.1, read on the forward strand.
ATTTTCCAGTTCGGATCGGAAG